>NZBB01000034.1 GCA_002686295.1 Candidatus Woesearchaeota archaeon | reverse complement strand
TATTGTGGTGATAAAACCACAACGAAAAGAATACTTAACTTAACCAGAGCAAAGAAAACCTTAAATACTTCTATTTATTACTCGCTGTTACATGAATATAAAAGCCGTTGTTTTTGACATTGATGGCACACTTGTTAATTATGAGAGTTCTAAGTTTAAGAGTTCATGGGATGCGATAGGTCATTCTTTGGAAGGCGATATTAAAAAGACTTGGTTTGAGCATCTTGAAAATTATTATTATCAGAAAGATAAGATTATCGAGTGGACTGAAAAAGATGCTATGCTGTTGAAAGGTCTGCCTTTTTCTCATGTTGAAAAAGCTCTTTTTAACAATGGAAAGGTGCCTTATAATAATGGGGTTAGAGAATTCTTAAACAAGCTTGACAACAACTATGTTCTTGGAATGGTTAGTGGAGGAGTAAACTTTGTATCTGACAGAATAATGAATGATTTTCCTGAAAAATTTGATTTTTCAATCATTAATGTTTTAAACAGAAAGAATAGTTGTTTAGACGGAACTGTTCAGGCTATCGATATGTGGAAAAAAGATGAATTATTGGACGGGTTATTAAAAAAAGAATATTCTTTCACATTAGAAAATGTTTGTTATATAGGCGATAGTGGTAATGATATTCCTTTGATGAAAAGAGTTGGTTTGCCGATAGCTTTCGATTCTTTTGGCAAGGATTCTGAAGAGATAAAGCTTTACGCTTCATATGTTATTGATGATTTCAGACAACTTCCAAGAATATTGAAAGAATTTGAACTTTATGATTTATAATCGAAAAAGTTAAATATGATTATTTAAACACTTTTATTTTGGGGGGTGAAGAATTGATAAAATTCTTAGAGTTTGACAAGAACGGACAGTTAATTGCTATAATGGGTGTTTGCAAAGCCAAGCAATTCAAAGCTAGCGAATGTTGAAATCTTCAAACTCAGCGTTATAATCAAGCCATTCAAGTTCTATATTGGTAACTTTAGAAAACACAGAACCTTTCTCACAAGCAGATATAAATTCTTTTAATTTGTTTTCTTCTCCTTCTGCAACTGCTTCTACCAGTCCATCAGACAAATTTCTCACAAAGCCACGAACACCTATTCTTCTTGCCTGATTAACAGTGTAGATTCGAAAAAGAACTCCTTGTACTTTTCCATGAATAATAATCCTTAATCTTTTCATAACACTAATAATTTACAAACAAGTTTTTAATTGTTTTGAAAAAATTTATATACTATCAAAAACAAACAAATACTAATAAAGAGGTGAGAATGTTAAGAGTTTCTCAATTTGACACAAATAATTTAGAAGAAGTGACAGTTGAAAGTATGGATTTTAATAAATTAAAATGGCTTGATTGTGAGAATCCAAGCAAAGAAGAACTTCAAAAAATTAAGAATTTAATAAATATTCCTTCTGTTGAACTTGAAAGATGTGTTGATGAAGATGAAAGACCAAGCATAACAGAACTTGAAAATTTCTCGATGCTAATATTCAAAAGTCCATTAATGGAAAATGAAGAAATATCTGCTTCTTCTTTCTCAATCCTTATTTCTGAGAATCTTTTGATAACAATAAGAAAAAGAGCTGTTAATGGTGTTGAAAAAATATGGGATTTAGAATATGAGAATAAGAAAAAGTTTTTCAAGAAAGGAAGCACCTACTTAACTTACCAGATATTAGAGAAAGTCATGGATGATTACTTTTCAATACTTGATCATGTCGAGAAAGATATAGATAAGCTTGAAAACATAGTATTTCATAATCCTGAAAAGAAAATTGTGAAAAAAATATTTTCTTTGAAAAAAACTCTTATCTTCTTTCATAAAGCATTATCTGCCAATAGAGAAGTTTTATTCAACATAGAAAATGAACTAACTGAAAAGATTCCTACCTCTCAAATAAAAAACTTCAGATATGTATATCAAGATACAACACAATTAATTGATATGGTTGCAACTTACAGGGATATATTAACAGGTGCACTTGACATATATCTTAGTAGCATGTCTCATAATCTTAACAAAATAATGAAGAAAATGGCTGCTTTTGGCTCTCTAGTTTTAGTTCCGACATTTATCACTGGGTTGTATGGGATGAATTTCAAGTTCATGCCTGAAATAGGATGGGAGAAAGGTTATTTGTTTGCTTGGCTACTAATAATCAGTTCTATCTTATTCTTATATAATTATTTCAGGAAAAACGAATGGTTTTAAGTAAATAAATTTATATATTAGCTTATTAAATACTTCTTTGAAAAGAGGTTTTGTATGAACGAGATATTTTTTGACATCGGAATGATGATTATTTTCGCAACTATTCTTGGTTATATTGGTAGGTTGCTAAAACAGCCTCTAATTCCTCTTTACATCCTTGCAGGGTTAATAATCGGACCTATTGGTTTTGGATGGATAACTGACTCTGAAATAATATCCACTCTCTCAGAAATAGGTGTAGCTTTCTTATTGTTTGTTGTTGGTTTAGAATTAGAGATTAAAAAACTTAAAGACATTGGAAATGTTATAATTGTTGGAAGCATAATACAAATTGTTAGTATGTTCTTAATTGGATTAATTGTCGGTGGTTGGCTTGGACTTACAGGCACAGAATCAATCTATATTGGTTTAATAATATCTTTTAGCAGTACAATGGTTGTTATAAAATTATTATCTGACAAAAATGAACTCGACACTTTGCACGGTCGAATAATAATAGGTATTCTTCTTATGCAAGACGTGTTTGCAATACTTGCATTGTCATCTTTGCAAACTATTAATAATTTTTCAAGTGTGTTTTTATTAACTGCAATCTTAAAAGCTATTGGCTTAATACTTATAGCTTATTTTAGCGGACAATACATATTCCCAAAACTAATTAAAATTAGTGCTCGTTCACAAGAAATTCTTTTCTTAACAGCCATAACTATTTGTTTCTCATTTGGAATTATTAGTGTTTTAATTGGATTCTCAGTAGCCATAGGTGCATTTCTTGGAGGTGTAGCTCTGGCAAATCTTCCTTACAATTTAGAAATAGCAAGCAAAGTCAGAACTCTTAGAGATTTTTTTTCAACTATTTTCTTTGTTTCTCTTGGAATGAAATTAGTGCTGAACAATCTTTCTTCATGGATTATTCCATTAATAATATTAACAATCATAATAATTATTCTTAAACCATTATTAACAACCATAATACTTAGCTTCTTTGGTTATAAGAGAAAAACTTCCTTCATGACAAGTATTTCATTGGCTCAGATATCTGAATTCTCATTTATAATTGTTGCTCAGGGAGCGATTCTTGGACATATATCATCTGAGTTGTTATCAGTTACAACCATACTAGGAATTATAACAATTAGCATAACAACTTATTTCATAAAATTTGACAATCAGATATACCACGCTTCAAACAAATACCTAAAACCTTTTGAGAGCCTTAGTAAAGTGAACAAAAAATTAGCACATATAGAAGAGAAACCAACTCATAAAATTTTAATGATAGGATTTGACAGAATGGGTTATACAATAGCTAAATCATTAAGAAAGATGAAGAAAGATTTCCTTGTTGTTGATTTTAATCCAGATATTATAAAGAAGCTTATCAGCAAAAAACAGCCTTGCCTTTATGGAGATATCAGCGATGTAGATATAATGAAAATGTTGAGATTAGAACAGGTTGAAATGGTCATATCAACAATACCTGATCCTATAGCTGCAAGATTATTAATAAAGAAAGTAAAAGAGAAAAACAAGGAAGCAAAAATAATAGTTTCTGCTTTGGAAATTGAGGAAGCATTGAAGCTGTACAAAGAAGGAGCAGACTATGTAATAATTCCTCATCTTCTTGGAGGACATCAAGTAGGCATTATGCTTGAAGATGTATCTGATGACATAGAAAAATTAATAGAGACAAAAGTTACTCATTTAAAAGAATTGCGAGAAAGAAGAACTCCTCGACGCTAAACGAAAGTATTATAAATGTTTAAATTGGATAAATAAGTGAGATGTCAGAATATTCGAAAGGTTTATTGGAAGCAGAGTTTTGGAGCAAGGCAGGAAAAGAAGTTCTTGAACCAAAAAGTAAGAAAGAAAGAAAGAATTTTATCAAAAATTTATCTAATAAAAAAGCAGAGTTATATGTAGACGAGGAAGAAGCCGAGATATTCAAATTACAACCAAAATTTGAAGGAAAATTTGGTTCTTATCAAAGAACAGGATATCCCTCGCCTGCAAAAAGACACAAACTAGTCTTTGAATCAGCAAATGCATCGGTTGAAGAAATTTATTTTTGGATTTTAAATTATATTAGAACAGATGTTTCCTATCCAAAACTACACAAAATAACAGATATATTTTCTGCGTCAGAGCAAAGTGCATTATGGGGTGGAGCTCAAAGCAGAATGAAAATACAACAAGATACTGTTAGCCAATACTTCGCCGCAATTGGCAAAATGGTAAAAGACTTATTCCAAATAGTTAGAGAGTTAAGAATCATAGATGAAAGACTTGAAATATATGATAAATGGACTGAATTGAAAAGCGCAGATATAACATTAAAAGGATTATACATAGACCTTGTAGAAGGAGCAAGCAAAAATCCTTCTTCAGTTTATGGTTTAGCTCAACAAGTAGGATTTACTATTCTGCCAGATCTATTCTTTAATACACATATTTACGAGTTAAAAGATGTTGATACAATTGTTGATGCAATGAAATATAATAACTCTGTAAAAAATGTTTTGAAAAGAAAAATAATGTCATACATAAATTGGAAGTTAAAAACCGATAAAGAAATTAGATCAAGAAGAAAGTTTCAGCTTAAATACCTGAGACAACACTGGAGCGTTATAAAGATGTATATGGATTGGATGAAACCTTATCTGCGAAACATAAGAAGGATGCAGATGAGTGAGAAACATATTGAAAGTGTTGATATAGTGTCTGCTTTCGAAACATCCATGACAGAGATAGAATTTATGGCAGTGAAAGCAACACATAAAAATGTGCATCCTGTAATAATAGCAACATTTGTATTCAGAACAAAACCAGAGTTGAGTTTTCAGAAAGACCAATATGCTCACAAAGGACCTGTTCATGTTGGCAGAGTTGAAATGGAGTTAAGAACTTATGGCTGGTCTGACCAAGAAATAGAAAACTATCGCAAGTATAGACGAGATGAAGGAATAAACATGTTTGGAGTTGTTGATAATTCTGTAAAATCAGCCATGGATGCATTGGGTGAAGAACTAGAAAACTATCTAGAAGAAGCAGGAGAACCAATAGAAAAAGAACCTAAAGAAACAAAGAAAATAAAGAAAAGGATGAACTTTGGAATGCTTGACCCTTTCATATCTATATTCAAAGGATTTGGAGAACTATTTGGAGCTTTAATACCAATTTCTTTGCCTGAAAAAAAATCCAAAAAAATATCGAAACCAAGTAGCGAAGAGAAAAAAAGTGCCTCTTCTACAGCTACAAACAATGCTTGGCTGGTTTATAAACACTATAAGAAAGCCCATAAGATGATAACATGGTAGAAGTTGATTATAGAAGAGAAAGACTCGAAACTTTAACTAGATTAAGAAGAAAAAAAGAAATAGAATTAAAAGATTTAGAAGAAAAAAAGAAAAAAGAATTAGAAGAAGCTGAAGAAATAATAAGATCAGAAACAGAAGATGCAAAACAAGAAGAAATAATAGAACAGTTAAAACAAAAAGAAGCAGAAGGAAACAAAAATTTAGAAGAAACAATTGCTGAAAACAATGTGCAGGAAGAAATAATTCCTTCAGAAGAAGAAATAAATCAGAGAAGCAATTTATACACTGGCCTTAAAGAAACATTTGAAAAAGTTCAACAAGGAGAATATATAAACTCTACTGAAAGAGAAACTTTTTACAAGACACAAGAAGCATTAAACAGCCAACAAGCAGAAGAAGATGACTTTGGTTATATTGAAAGGTCAAAACAGGTAATTGAGTCAATTAATCAAACACTTCATACTTCAACTTACAAAAAAGAGGATGACCATTGAGCTACTACAACGCACTTGACAGGGGATATTACGGAACACCAGAGAATGATATAGAAGAATCTATAGGTGTTGAAGAAAAACCATGGAATATTGATTTAGGACCTGAAGAAATAGGAACTTCTCTCAACCCTTTTCAACATCAATTACAAGCATTAGATGCAAAAATAAAAGAAGGAGCCTCAAAAGTAGAATTTGAGTTTTTTGGGGCTGGAAAAGGAAACAAAGAAAGAGCTACTCCTGAGAGTTTTGACAAAGATGAAAGAAGGCAGATGAGAGAGTTGGCTGAAATAAACAAAGTTAAGTCAAGCACTCATGCAACAGTTGCAGTTGAAGGACTGGCGGGATTTAATCCACAGAGAGGTTTTGATGAACAAGCAAGAGATCAAAGCATGAAAGAAGTTGAGAAAGCAATTGATTTCGCAGCAGAAGCAACAACAGGAGGAGCAATAGTCCTTCATACAGGAGAATGGCAAAGACCAATAGTTGATTCTCAAGCAGGAAAAGAAGGTTTTAAGGGTTATGAAAGAGAAGCTGAAAAAGCACCTATACTGGTTGTTGATAAAAGAACAGGAGACATAGTTTCAGGAATAAGAAAAGACACCCCTATATATGAACCAGACTTCAAGACAATTGCTGATTATGAACAAGAGAAAGGAATAAAACTTGTTGGAACAAAAGATAAATCAGGAAACATTATTGAGTCTGATGACTGGATAGGTGTTGATGATGAAATAATAAAGAAAGACTGGGAATTTAATCCAAACAAAGCAGAAGAAATGTTTAGAAGAGTTCCTAAATGGAGTAAATCACATGCAAAATTTAAAACAGTAGAAAAGAAATGGGGTGATTTTGTTGAAAAAGCTGAAAACTGGAACAAAAAAAATCCTGAAGAAAAACTTACTCCTGAAGAATTATTTGCGAAAACACAATATATGAACAAGATATTACAGGCAAAAGGATCATCCTTATTTCACGGACAAAATTATGAAAGAGAAAAAGAAATAAGAGATGAAGCAAAGAAAGCATTAGAATTCTATAAACAATTAGAAGATTCACTTTCTGAAGAAGAAAAAAAGAAACTCATGACCAAAAAAAATTTTGGAGAATTTATACCTCCAAAGAATATAAAAATAACTGATTACTTGAAACACATAGTTAAAAGTCAAAACGATTCTATGAGATTTATACATGAATCTTCTGCAGCGGCAGACGTACAGGCAACACAAACTCAGGAAGCAATGGAAAATGTTACAACTGTCAAGAATTACGGACTTGAAAAGTCGGCAAAATCCCTTGCTAAATTAGGAATAAAAACATGGAATAAAAATGAACAAAACAAAGAACATTTACAGGAGGATTTATACATTGCACCTGAAAACTGGCATCCAAATCAATTCGGAAGTCATCCTGATGAAATGATAGAGCTTGTTGAAGCAGGAAGAGAAGAAATGGTAAAAGAACTAACACCCAGACTTGGAAAAGAGAAAGCTGAAGAACTCTCAAAAAAACATATAAGATCAACTTTTGACACCGGACACTTAAATCTTTGGAAAAAAAATCTTGAACAAAAACAAGGAGAGAGTGATAAAGAATTCGATAAGCGATTTTCAAAATGGGCTCTTGGAAAAGTTAAGAAACTTCATGAAAAAGGAATCTTAGGCCATTTCCACTTATCAGATAATATGGGCTATGATGACGAACATTTAACAATAGGAAAAGGAAACGCTCCAGTAAAAGAAATGGTTGAATTTTTAAAAGATAAAGGTTATACAGATTTTATCGCTGAACCTGGAAGTTTTAATTCACAAACAATAATGCCTGAAACATGGTCAAAATTTGGCAGTCCAGTATATGGATTATCAACCGGACATCCAACAAGGTTTTCAGGCGTACATCAACAACACTTTGGTTATCAAGCACCACCATTATACATAGTGGGTGCTTATTCCCCATCAAATGATTGGAAACTATGGTCAGACGTTCCATTAGAGTAAAATTTAAATACTGTTAATTCATATTAATTAAAAAAAGAAGAGGTGTAGGGATTGGAGTTCAATATTCAAAAGAAGAAAAAGAAGAATAAAGATAAGTATAAAAAATCTGATATTGAACTTGCATACGATTTTTCTAAGAAGGCTTACAAAGAATTTGGAAGTTTTCTAAAAGCAATAATCATATTTGGAAGTTCTGCAAAACATAAGAAGAAAGCCAAAGATATAGACATATTAATTGTTATAGACGATATAACAATGGTGCTAACAAAAGAATTAGTACAAGCCTATAGATTAATGGTTGAGAAAATAATTGCAGACACATCCCAAAGATTTCATATAACAACTTTAAGATTCACAAATTTTTGGGAATATGTAAGGTCCGGAGACCCAATAGCCATTAACATGCTTAGAGACGGATTTGCATTGATAGACACTGGTTTTTTCGAGCCACTGCAAGCACTTTTATATCAAGGAAGAATAAGACCAAGTCCAGAATCAGTATGGACTTATTTCTCAAAAGCACCAAATACCATAAACAATTCTAAGTGGCATTTATTGCAGGCAACAGTTGATTTATATTGGGCAGTAATTGATTCTGCACATGCGGCTTTAATGAAAATGAACGAAGTTCCACCGAGTCCTGACCACGCAGCAGATATGCTTGAAGAAAAACTTGTAAGACCAGGACTTTTAGATAAGAAATATCCAAAAGTTATGAGAAGGTTCTATGATTTAATGAAGATGATTACAGCAAGAGACATAAAAGAGATTTCTGGTGAACAATATAATGAGTACTTAAAAGAAGCTCAAGAATTCGTTGAAACTATAGAAGAATTCTTAAAAAAATAATTAATAAAAAAATAATTAATAAAAAGAATTAAGTTCTTATCAAGAACTTCATAACCAGTATTACTATAACCACCAAAACTAAGATGTTGGCTAAGACCAGCAATACAGTCATCCAGACATTTGAACTGAAGCTTAGAGATTCTCCTGTTCCTGAATCTACAAACTCTACTTCTTCCTTTTCTTCTTCAATATCTGATGGAACAACAGTTATTCCTGTGTCTTGTTCAACAGAACAACCTGAAGGTATTGCTAAATAAACATATTTAACATGACTCTGTTCATCCATATCCAAGAAAGAAGTTATTTCTATAATATGCGTTCCTGATTCCAAGTTCTCATCCAAAGGCATTGTATAAGTTTTTGCAATTTTTTCATCTTCATCTATTTCAAGGTATGAAACTCTCTTCTCATAATCTAAAGAATCAGCAACTATTTCTAGTCCTATATCATCTTCATCTCTTGTACCAACATTTGTTAATTCAACATCTAAATCAACTGAGTTTTCGTTACATCCTATTGCTTCTGGAACTAATAATGCTTTTGTTATTATAATTCCTTCTTCATTTAAATCAAAAACTATGGTCCATGTTTCTGTATGAATTGCACCATTATCATCTTCTCCTTCGACTGTTATCTCAACATCATAATTATCTTCATCAGCATCTTCATCAATAGAGAACTTTAATTCCAAGGTTTCTTTTTTTCCGTCCTTTATCTTTGAAAGATCCTCATCCTCATCAACATCTAAGTCATCATTGTAAATTGTTACAGTTATATCTTCCATGTCAATGTCTGAATGGCTATTCTTTAACTCTATAACAACTTCAATCTCTGATGCCGGAAAAACATCCACTGTATCGCCATCATCAACATTTTCTGAATCATCATTCACAGTTATGTCAAGATCTCTTATTTCCAAGTTGTTCTCTGCTTGCATATATAATGTTGATGTTGCAGTAACTTGGTTTCCTGAGCTTGTGCCTGTAGCAGTAATTGTTCCAATGCTCTCTTTAGCTGCATCTTTATCATCTGGTACATATCCTGTTAATGTTACTGTTGTACTCGAACCTGAAGCTAAACTAGCAATGGTTGCAGATGAAAAAGATACTAAATAAGTTGAGCTTGCTGAACTGCTAAGACTTATATCTGTTATTGTTTCTGTTCCAGAATTAGAAACAGTCAATGTTACAGTCGTGTTTTTTTCTCTTTCTTGAGAACTTCCTCCAAGAGTTACATCTGCTAATGTCAAACCATAAGATTGTGCACTAACAGTTACATTAAATGTTTGTGTATCGGTTGCAAGTGTATCTGATACTTGAGCTGTTACAACGTTAACTCCTGCAGTTGTTGGAGTCCAACTTATCAAACCTGAAGAAGTATTTATTGACATTCCTTCTGGAAATGTTGTTAAGCTATATTGTATTGTATCGCTATCTGCATCAGTAGCTGTAACATTATATGAATATGCATGTCCTACAATTGCAGTTGTTACTGCAGTACTTGTTATTGATGGAGCTCTATTTTTATTATTGACAGTTATAGTCATTGTTCCTGAATCAGAAGAATTATCATCTGATGCATTAAACATAATCGCATAAGTTCCTGCATCATTATATCCTGTTGTCCAAGTATATTGAGCATATGTGTTATTGCTTTGAGCCAATGTTAGTGAAGAAAAATTTGTCCACCAAGATGTGCTTCCATTGTCAGATACTTCAGTCAGAGTTATTTCAATGCTTACTGCATCTGTTTCATTAACAGTGATATCTGAGATTGCTGGAAGTGTTGGTTGTGCGCTTACTGCTCCTAAAACTAATAGAAGAAACATTATCATCAACAATAATTTTTTCATTTTATAAAACCCCCTGGTTTTCATTTCGAAGTAATAATATAGAATTATGATTATAGAGTAGTATATAAAGGTTTTCCTTTTTACTCACTACCAAAATTAAAAACATTACTTAAATCAATTTTTGATTCAGGCATAGAATCTTTTTTTTCCTTTTCTTCTTCAACAGATTCTTTATTTGACTCTTCAACAGGTTCTTTATTGCTTGATTCATCAGAAAAAACTTCTTTTTGTTCTTTGCTATTAGTCTCTTCAACAGATTCTGAAGATTCTTTTTTGTCAGAAGAAATTTCATCAGAAACTTCAGAACTAACTTCTGAAGAATCAGATTCTTCAACAACATTAATAGAAGAATCATCTGAGAAACTTTTCTCAACAGTATTTCCAGATGAAGAATCATAATCTTTTTCAGCAGACTCAGAATAAATTTTTTGAGCATCCTCATCCATTAATTCCTTAATAGACTTCTCAGAATTTAAATCTTCTCCATTACTTGATTTTATAATCTCTTCCTGTGACTTATAAACCTCATCCACATCATTCACATTCATTTCTGAAGGTTCAGGTACAACCTCATCATTATTTACACTTTCTTCTGAAGGTTCAGACACAGATGATTTTTCCAGTACATCAACCCCTAATGGTTCATCAGATTGATTAACAGAAGATTCATCAACCACCTCAGATTTTGGTCTAGTATCAATTTCGTGTTGTTTATCAAAAGACTCTTGGACTTTTCCAACCGTTGCAGTCATTTCTTTGGCCATTCTTTCAGCCTCAGTATCTGAAGCTGCAAGACCATTACCTCTTAAAGTAATAGCTAAATTCTTAACATGTTCATCCTTAATATTTTCAAAAGCCATCATAAAACCTCAGCAAACATATTTATATACCAAGAAATATTTGAACCAGTATTTATATGTTGCGTTTTTTAATACAAGAAAAAAATAACTCTTTATTTTCTGCAAAAAAATAAACAATCATGTTTTTCATAAACAATTTTCTCAACTACAAAATGCTTTTGGATAAATAACTCTATGTCATCAAAAGCATTTACTTTTCTTAAAACAGAAAAAGCGAACTTTTTACCAACACGCTTCATCTCCAACAATCCTTTTCTAAAATTTTTAAAGTTATGAATTGCAGTTACAGAAATAATACAGTCGAAATAATCATCCTGAAAAGGAATCTTTTCTGCAAATCCTTTAACAGTTTCAAAACTACATTTTTTAAGATTCTCAAAAGAAGGATCCAAACCAATTATTTTACAATCAAAAAACTCTGCTGAAAAACCAGGACCACAACCAACATCAAGAATTAAATCATTTTTTCCTACTTTAAGATTATTTTTTATAATTCTCAACTTGTTCAGCTGTTCTTCTCTGTGAAGCTCTAAATAACCATCTGCAAAATCATCATAATAGTTCTTCATAATTAGAAAAAACAAAAAAGCAATATTTATAAAATATTTGATGTTTTTATAAAAATAAACGGGCCTATAGTCTAGTGGCTACAGTCTTAAAAAAAAAAATAGACTGCCACAGATGACGTCGCCTCGACATGGCGGAGGTCCCCGGTTCGAGTCCGGGTGGGCCCATTAATATTAATTCTTTTAAGAATGCAGAAAAAATTTATAAAAAAAACTTTATTCTAAAAAAAAATGAACGATCTTGATTATCAGAAAAACATTTACCTAAAAAAAAATGTTTATCAAAAAACATTAAAAGAAGTAGTGGAATTAACAGAAAAAAAACTACAAAAAGTAATACCTAATAAAGAATACAACACAGTAATAGAAGAAGTAGCATCAGAAATTTATTCATTTAAAAGAATTTTTAATCTGCCAAAAGAATATACTTTTGATATATCAGAGAAATTAATAAAAAGAGGTAAAAAATTAAAAAAAGAAAAAAATTCTCTTTACAGAAAAATTGGTGAATTGACAGAAGAAATCATATTACTATCTGAAAACATAACTGAAAAAGAAAAAAATTCTTATATAAAAAACCCTCCAACTCTAGCTTATAAAGTTGAAGAACTTTTGAAATTCTAAAGATATTATTCTTCAAAAATTTTGATTATAACAGCATAAGCAGGCCTTGTAATAAACACTCCTGCCGATACACCCATCATTGTTGTTATAGCAAAACCTTTCAACAAGCCAGCACCTGCAAACCATAGAGGAATCATTGCAACCATTGTTGTCGAGTATGCAGCCATTATTATGAAAAAAGCGTTCTTTATCTTATCCTTCCAAGAAAGAAAAGCAGATTTCCCGCCTTTCAATATCTCATCAGCTATAACTATTTGATGGTCAACTCCTGTTCCTATTGCAATTATTATTCCTGCAATAGCTGCCAAATCAAGATTCCAACCAATTATTGAAGCAATACCAAAAATTATTAAGGCCTCAGAAAACATAGTAAGAATCATAGGAATAGAAACAATTAGTCTTCGATAAACTATGAATACCATCAAAGCAACTGATATAATTGCAAAAATACCAATAAGTAAAGCATTTCTGATGAATTGTTCCCCTAAGAATGGAGAAACAGTATCTGATTTAACAATAGTTAGCTTTACAGGCAGGCTACCAGTTATCAAAATAGTCTGAAGTTTTTTCATATTGTTTAAAGCATCAAAAACAGCTGCTTGTTCAGTTCCACCAGCACCACTACCAGATATAACTATATCTGTTACTGGATTACCTTTTAATTCAGAACCAATTCTTAGCGTGTCAACTAATTGATTATCAAGAAATAAATCCAAAGATTCATTCAGATAAGATTGAGATCCTTCTGAAACAATAGTCAAATTATTAGTGGCATCAGCTTGAGTTTGAGCAGCCACAGGACTCAATGCAATACTGAATCTAAATCTACAACTCCAACCATCACCAGATGATCCACAACCAGCATTTGGATCAATACCTGAACACTCTGCATGTCTGCAAACATAAGTTATGTCATCACCACCTTTAAACACAGTTTGTTCACCAACCTTTGCTTCAAACTTTCCCTGCTTTGATAATAACTCTCGAACTTCTTCCTTGTTTGCTCCTGCAATCTCAACAACTATAAACTTTTGTCCTTCAAGATCAGTTGCAGTTCTAACAGTTATATCACTTAAGCCATAAACATTAAGTCTCTCTTTTATATTCGAAACAATAATTTCTAATTCTTCAGGTTCAACTTTTTCTTCAGGCTTCAAAATTACTCTTGTACCTCCTGATAAATCTAATCCTTTTCTTATATTGCTTGTTGGCGCATCATAAACAACCAAACCTATATCTTCTGTTCCCAAAAGAATTTTTTCAACCTTCTGAACTTCAACTTCATTCGTAACATTGATTGTTTTGTTAAGAGTTTCATTAAAAACTTCCTCAGTTACTAATTGTATTTCTGTTTCATTAAGAATAATTTCTTCATATTCTCCAAGCGTTGTAATCTTATAAAACCCATTATTTGTTCTTATTGTAAATGATTTGTTTACAGGAAGATTCTCAACAAAATCATAATAATCCTTTGCGTTAGTAATTGGTTTATTATTTATTGCTAAAACTGTTTCCTTGCTCATTGGTGAAACTCCTTGTTTTGGACTCTCAACACCTGCAATTGAAGCAGAACTATCCTTAACAACAAATCTTATAGTAGCCCCTTTATTCCATGGTTCAGGCCTAATACTAACTACAGAAATTAATAACACGACAAGGAGAATTATAATTCTCCAATTAGTAAATGTTTTTTTTATTCTTCCCTGCTACATTATCCATCATATCTTTCTGAAAGGAACCTGATTTGCGCTCAGATA
>NZBB01000033.1 GCA_002686295.1 Candidatus Woesearchaeota archaeon | reverse complement strand
CTTTTTTTTCAGGATATCCAGAATGCTTCTTATACTTCCTTCTCCAACTTCGAGTTTTTTTGATAGTTGTTGTCTGCTTATGGGTTCTTTGCTAATATAGTGTGTTGCTCTTATCACATCTTCTTTTTTGTATGATGCTTTTTTTCCTACCATTATTATAGAAAATTTTAAATAGTATATATATTTTTTTGTTGGATGTAATATCCAACGGAGTGGTTTTATTTGAGAAGAACATTATTATTTATGTCGATTTTTTTTATGCTTTCAATATCTGTACAAGCAGCAAATGTAGGTGTTATTGTCCTGTTGGTTAATGGAACTATATATACTGATTGTGTGAATATTGATGATGACAAAACTGCCTATGATGCTTTTCAGAAAACAAATTTAGAGATGGAATGGTCTGATTTTGGTTTTGGATATTTTCTTAATTCAGTTGAAGGCGTGGGTGCAGATTATAATGCTGGGAAGTATTGGTCTTTCTGGCATTCAAATAATGAAGGAACTGATTTTCAAGCAGCGATGGTTGGAGCAGACGATTATATAATATCTTCAGATGATAAAGTTATAAGTCTTTCTTTTACAGCTTTTGATTATGCTTTTAATCCAATAACTAATCCACCATTTTTTGAATATCAGGAGTTATGTGAAAATAATCTGGAGTTAAAAAAGATGACTTTGTATGTTGACAATGACAAAGAATCTGTTGATGAAGGTTCAACAATAGATGTTAAGCCAGGTTCAGAATTAGAATTTGTTTTGAGAATAAAAAATCTTGATGAAGACTTAGAATTAGATGATGTTTTTGTTGAAGGAGTTATAGCAGGAATAGATGATGGGGATGATTTAGAAGAAGAATCTGACAGCTTTGATATTGATGAAGAATATGAAGATGAGCTTTCTTTAATATTTGAAATCCCATATGATACAGAAGAGGAAACCTATGATTTGACAATAACAATAACTGGTGAAGGCGAAATGCCATACAGAAAAATTTTGAACTATAAAGTTGATGTTGAAAAAGAAAAACATGAGCTAACAGCGGAAGTTTTATCAGCAGAAGAGTTTGATTGTAATGAGAATTTTTTGTTTAAAGTAAAGCTGATAAATATCGGTGAGAAAGACGAAGAAGTTTCATTGAAAGTTGAGAATGAAGAACTTAATATCCTAAAAGAGGAATCGTTGGAAATTGATGAGTCAGATTCAGAAATAACTTATTTTGATATAAGAACGCCTGATGACTCTGAAGGGACTTATTCTTTATTGACAACAATAAACTATTCTGATGAAATAATAACTCAAGAAACATCTTTAACAATAACTTGTGATGAAACTGTTAACTCTGTTCAAAATCAAAACATTCAAACAGAAGAAGTTTTCGATGACATTATTGATGAAGAATTACAAAATGATAAATCTAATAATTTAGGATTCTTTGCTTTGTTAATGATTGGAAACCTATTTTTAATAGGACTAATAGTTTTTTTGCTCAGATGATTCAAAAACTAAAATTAAAGAAAAAGAGAAAATCTAAAGAAAAGAGCAGACAAAAAGAGAAACAGAAAACAAAAACAAAAGAATCTGCAAAAGTAAAAGTTGCTCTTCATGCACTGCAAAAACAACAGTCAGTTCTGAAACTTAGAGAGGCTTTAATACTAATTTCTTTTATGTTTGGAGCCGGAATGTTAAGAGTTCCAATGCAAACAATGCCAAGCGTTGAACCAATAACATTCTTTGCATTGTTGGCGGGATGGTTATTTGGCAGGAAAAAAGGATTTTTAGTTGGCTCTGGTGCTTTAATAACAAGTAATTTCTTTGTTTTTGGTGGACATGGACCTTGGACTATTTTTCAGGCATTAGGATTTGGTATTGCGGGTTTTCTTGGCGGTTTTTTAAGAAAAAAGTCAGGTTACATTGGTGCGATAACTGTTGCACTGGTGGCCACAATCTCTTTTGAAATAATAATGAACCTTAGCTCAATAATAATTTTTCCTGCTGGTGCTTTAATGTTGTTTTTGACAGCTCTACCATTTACAATTGCTCATTTAGCGAGTAATTTATTGTTTGCAGTTGCTTTACCAAAAGCTAAAAAACTTATAGATGAAAAAGGGGGTTTCAATGAAAAAGATGTTTGCAATAAGCTTATTAATAAGCTTAAGCGTTCTTATAAGCTGTCAGGAGAAAAGCAGTGAAGGAGAGATAACTCTTGTGTTGAGTATTCTTGGAAATAATGAGACTTCAAAATTTTATTTTAAAGATGCTTCTTTATTAGAAATCATGAAAGAGAAATACGAATTAAAAGTTAAGAAGTTTTTTTACACAGAATATGTTGAATGCATAAAAAATGTTTGTGCTAATGATGAGTATTCATGGACTTATTATGTTAATGACGAACCTATGAATCTTGGTGTTGAACTATATGAGTTAAGAGATGAAGACTTAATATTAGTTGCTTATAAGAAAGTTTGATTCTTCTTTTTCAACAACTATCAATAACTATCAACAATAACTTTAAATACTGCTTTAGTTAACATTTTTATCATGAAGAATAAGTTTTACATAACAACTGCGATTGCATATCCTAATTCTGTTCCACACTTAGGTCATGCATTAGAAATTGTACAGACAGATGTAATTGCACGTTTTCATAAATTATTAGGTGATGATGTATGGTTTCAAACAGGCACGGATGAACATGGAACAAAGAACTGGGAAACTGCAAAAAAAAAAGGAAAAACTATTTCTCAATTTCTGGATGAAAACGTTGATGCTTTCAAAAAATTGTACAAAGAACTGAATATTTCATATGATTATTTTATAAGAACTACGGATAAAAAAATTCATCATCCTGGTGCAATTGAACTATGGAATAATTTGATAAAAGCAGGCGATATCTATAAGAAAAAATATGAGGGTTTGTATTGTGTCGGCTGTGAATCTTTCAAAGTGAAAAGAGAGCTTATAGACGATAAATGTTCTCATCATCCAAAATTAAAGATTAAAGTTGTTAATGAAGAGAATTACTTTTTCAGATTATCTAAGTACAAAAATGAACTTTTTGAAAAAATAAGTTCTGATGAATATAAAGTTATTCCTAAAAAAAGAAAGAATGAAATATTGTCTTTTCTTAAAGATGCAAAAGATATTAGTTTTTCAAGACCAAAAAAATCTCTTCCATGGGGGATTTCTGTTCCTGGTGATGATGAGCAGGTAATGTATGTTTGGTGTGATGCCTTATCTAATTATATTACTGGTATTGGTTATGGAAGGGATAAAAAAAAGTTTGACAAGTTATGGCCTGCAGATGTTCATATAATTGGAAAAGATATTCTAAGATTTCATGCAGCGTTTTGGCCTGCAATGCTTTTGTCTGCAAATATTTCTTTGCCGAAAAAATTATTGGTTCATGGATTTATTTTATCTAGTGGAGCGAAGATGAGCAAATCATCTGGTAATGTAATAGAGCCTTTTTCTCAGATAGAGAAGTATGGTTCTGAAATATTTAAGTTTTATTTAATTGAAACTATGCCTTTAGAATCTGATGGAGAGTACTCTGAAGAATTATTGGTTGAAAGGGTTAATACTGAATTAGTTGGTAATCTAGCTAATTTTATCTATCGGACATTATCATTTTTGAACAAAAACTTTGATGGTTCAATGATTATTGCAAAAGATGATGAATTTACTGATTTAATTGAATCAAAGTTCAAAGAAGCAAAGTCTTTTTATGAAAATTATGATTTGAGAAATGCATTGAATACTATTCTTAGGATAAGTGCTATTGGTAATAAATATTTTCAGGACAATGAACCTTGGGCTTTAATAAAGAAAGATAAGAAGAAAGCACATGAAGTATTATCTCTTAGCACTAATCTTGTAAAGAATCTAATTATACTATTAAAGCCAATAATGCCTATGTTTGCAAATAATGTTGAGAAACAATTGAATCTCAAAAATTTAGTCTTCACAGATTTAAATTTTGATTTAAAGAATCATAAAATTGGGATTGCAGATATATTGTTCAGAAAAATTGAGCTTGTTAAATCTGAAGAGAAAAAAAGTGTTTTCTCTAAACTTGATTTAAAAGTTGCTAAAATAGTTGATGTGAAGAATCATCCGAATGCAGATAAATTATACTTGATAGAACTTGATTGTGGTGAAAAAAGACGTATAGTGTCTGGACTAAAAGATTTTTATAGTGTTGATGACTTGAAAGGAAAAAACATATTGTTGCTGTATAATCTTCAGCCGGCAAAAATTCGTGGTGAGAAATCTGAAGGGATGCTTTTAGCAGCAGATACAGGCGATAAGATAGGATTGTTATTCGCTGAAAAATCAAAGCCGGGAGATCAGGTTTTTGTTGATGGAATTTCTAATTGCAGTAAGCAGATAAGCTACAAGGAGTTCTCGGAAGTCAAGATTAAATCAGAGAATGGGAAAGCTTATTTTGAAGGAAAACCTCTAAAAACAAGTTCTGAAACAGTTTTTGTTGATAAAAAAGTTGATGGGAATATTTGTTGAGAACATTCTTTTTATTGAATAATAGAAAATTATATAAGTGAAAAGCTTGATTATAATTTGAAAGAGGTAGTTGATTTAATGAGAAAAGAGTTTTTCATAGTGTTTCTTTTAATGATTCAGTCTGTTTTGGCTGTAAATGTTGATATTGAATTCTTAAGCCATGGAGCTCCTATTTCAACTGTTTCAAACTCCAGAGTTCCAAATATTGATCTTAGATTAACTGTAACTGGAGAATTTTCTAGTCTGGTGGCCGATATATCTGGTCTTCACAAGAACACTGTTTATGCTCAGACATTTGGTTATCAAAATAGGATAGTTCAGGCTGATAATTGTCAAGAAGTTGGTGATACTTATACTTGTTATATCAGAATGGTTGAGTTAATGCTTCCTTCGGCTTCGGTGATTATACCAATGACTGTGACTACTGATGCAGGAGAGGAATTTGTTGAAACAACATATACTTTCTCAATGGATGATACTTCTCCAACAGCTACTTCAATAAAAACAGATACTTGTATTGAAGATGTTTGTTATATCGCTTCTGATGAATACACTGATATAGAGCTGAAGTTTGACGACGGACCATTTGAGAAGAGACTTGTTAAATACTCTCTTGGAGGAGACACGCATATAGTGCAGGACTGCACAGGGCTTACATGTGTTGGTAGGGCAAAAAAAACCTGTAATTCAGGACAGAAAGTTGTTCTGAAAATTTTGAAACATCAAAGCATGGATGATGCATACAACAAGGTTAAGAATTCACTATCTAACGAGCTTGTTTGTGACGGAGATGCACCTTCTGTTGATACTGATAATATTGAGGTAACTTCTGATTCAAGATATGGGGAGATTAAAGAAGGAGATACATTATTCATTAAAGTATTGGTTGATGAAGAAAATGAAGGATTAACAGCCACAATAAACACTTCATCGCTTAATGGTGGAGAAGTTTCTTCTGCTGAATGTGATAAAAATATTGATGGATTATATGAGTGTTTGTTTAGGGTTAGTGGAATACTGCCAGCTGTTTCTGAGCCTGAAATGATTTTTAAAGATATAGTGGGTAATAAAGCTTCTGTGACAACTTCTATTTCAATTTATCCAATTCTAAGAGATAGAACTCCGAACTGTTTTTCTGTGACTGAACAAGAGCTAAGACCAAGTTCAATTGACAGAATAATGCTTGATTTAGCTTTGGAAGCAGGAATAAGATATCCTGTATTCGGAGAGTATAGTATTTCAAGTGATAGATGCTCAGATGCGCTGGTATTACAACAAGATATAGAAAGTTGCGTCTACAAGCAGAATAATAATATTTCAACGACTTCTTTTGTTTTCTCAGAGATAAAAATAGCTGATAAAAAAGCAGGTGAAGGAGATAATAGAATAGATTTTGTGTTCAGCAGAGCAGCAGATGTAAATGATTTTGGCGGTTCATTTGAAGTTATATGCAACCTATCTTTAAGAATTGCGGACAACAATGGATACTATGACTTACCAGAGAAAGAAACAGTCACATTCAATTTTGGAATGAGAAATTCAAAGCTAGGAACACCAGGCGAAGCATTCGTTGATAAAATAAAGAAGTGGGAGGAAAGTGGTTTAGTTGACCAGAATTATATAGGTTTGGCAAATACTGTTCTTTCAACAATGCATGATATTTGTTCAGTATCAGTTTTTCTTGATTATGCAGAGGGTTTATCTGTTGCTACAGAAGTTGCAGGCGTTGTTATTGAGAAAGTTTCTGGTTTCGCAGGTGTAAAGATTGCCGGTAAAAAAAGTTTTGATGTAACAAATAAAGCTGAGAAAAAGTTGAAAGGAGATATTCCTCTTGGTTTGCTAGGTAAAACTTGTACTTGGACTTCTTGTCCTTTAGATGAAGCAAAGTTTTTTGATGAAACAAGTTTTGAATGGGTTAATAAAATGAATACTATTTCTGATACTGTTTCTGATGCTGTATCTGGTAATGAATTTGCTCAAGCTATTAATTTTGATAGTGTAGTGCAAGATATTAAAGCGCCTAATGTTGAGACAAGCATTATTGCAGCTGCTTATAGAGGTTGTTTGCCTGCTTTAATTGCACATTTAAACAGACTAAGAGAGAATCAATGCGAAGTATTGACCTGCTTAAAAGCAAATTCCGAGTATGGAATTGATGTGTATGGTTGTGAAGAAGCTCAAAGTGCTTATCATTGTAAAATGTTTGTCAGTGAAGCTTTGGAAATACCCGGAATTAGAGCTGTCAAAAACATTGCAGATAACTTTGATAGTTATGTTAATCTATTAATTCCTAATGTTTTAATGGGAGTTCTTGATAAATTTATTTGTAACAATGGTGTTCTTGCTGTCGATTCGCCTGATTGGAAAATTGGTGTTTGTCACATTCCAGACTCTCTTGGCAGGTTTTTGCTTCAAGATTCTTTAACTTCTGGCTCTAAGAATTATGCTTATACACCATCTCCAGATGTTTGCACAGCCGCTTTATGCACAGGTGGAGTTGAAGAATGCAGAATAAAGAGTTCAAGCCTTATAGGCGCAAAGTATGGCGATATACCATCTCCAACGGATGAAGAGATAGTTGGTTTTGAAAAAAGTATTCGTGAATTCAGAAGAGAATCTGTTTCAACTCCTGATTTATACAAAGCAATAAGAAAAGGACAAACTTTTTTTAGAGAAATAAATGTTTATTTAGAGGATACTAATACTAATGCTCCAAAGTTAGATGATGAAAGCGTAATTCTAACTGACGATCAATTACATGCTCTTAAAACTTATGATTCTCAACTATATAATGGCTATAAGGATTCTGTTAGTTTAGTTGAAGATGTTATTGAAAAAGTTGCTGCACGAGATGATTTAACCAAATCAGTGTCAGAAGCAAAATCTTTTGTTACAACTACTGAAGAAAAGTTTAATAATGAAATGGAAAAAACAACTAAAGCTTTAGAAGAAAAACTTGCACAAAGACAAGAAGCAAAGGATGAAACTGATCTTTTAGAATTAGATGCAGAAACATATACTCTAATGTTGGAAAATATGAATTACGTTTCTAACTTTAATGACTTTGTTGAAAAGAATTATGAAAATTATGATCCACCACCTCTTTATGATGATGGAGAGCCTGTTGATGAGTTAAAAACAATGTTAGATGAAAATGAAGCTTATATTGAAGCCAAAGAAAAATTAGCCGAAGCCAAAGAAAAATTAGCCGAAGCCGAAGAAGCAACCGAAACCGAAGCCGAAAAGGCAGTCAAAACAGCCAAAGCCAATTTAGAAAAAGCTAAAAAACCAGTTATCGATGATTTTACTAAAAAGAAATTTGCTGAGAGTCAAAAAGATTATGAGTTTGTTCAAAAAACTAAAAAAACTTTAGAAGATCAAAATATTGATGTTGAAGAAATAGATGAGAAGGGTGAAGAAAGCGAGGATTTTAAAAAAATAGAGAAACGAAGAACAATTGCGATAAAAAAAGCAAAAGAAGAAAGAATAAATGCAGGTGTTGATATAGCTTCAAGGTTTTTTTATGAATATGTT
>NZBB01000032.1 GCA_002686295.1 Candidatus Woesearchaeota archaeon | reverse complement strand
TGAAGTTTCATCATTCAAAAAGAAAACAGATGATGGTGTGCTTTTATTCTCATCAAAATCGGATTTTTTTGAAAAAACTCAAATGCTAATTGCTTCTTCATCTACAACTTCATCTTTAGATCCATTTATCAAAATTGCTAATTATATAAAAAAAGTTCAAACTTCGGAGGGTAATTACAATGGTTCGTGAAGGTAAAAAAAGATCTGTTCTTGGAAGAAATATTGTTTATGGTGCTGGTGGTTTGGCAGCTGCAACTTTTCTTTTGTTTGAAGCAGGTATTTATGAAAATAAACTAGATGTTGTTGAAGAAGAAAAACAAGAAATAGTTAATGATATAACTGAAGTAGCAGAGAATCATGGTTTAGAAGTTAAAGAAGTTAACAATCATAAAGTAGTTTTAGGTTCAATAGATAACTATGTTGCAAAAGTTGATACTCAATATAAAGAAATTGCAGATGAGTTCACAAATGTTTTAAATGATTTGTCTAATTTTTCTAAAGAAAAAAATCTTAAAATTAATGATTCTTTTGATGTTAATGAAGTGCTTGAAGGAATAGATACTCGTTTGTCAAGTGTTGAAAGTGAAAAAAATAGTTTAGAAACAAAATTAAATGATTTGAGTTCAGGAGAACTTTTCTTTTATAGTTCATTAGAAGCAAATAAAGAAAAATTCATTTATTCTAAAGAGACAAATTCAAATATTTATGGAAAGTTCACAATTCTCAGAGTTAGAGAACTTAAATCAGGAGAGAAGCAATTATCAGATAAAGATTTAAGAAATATAGGATCTTATCTAAATGGTCTTGAATTGCCTTCAATCGAAAGAGATTGGGCAGGTATTCAAAGAAATGAACTTTTACAATATTCAAATGGAGAAAAAGCATTTTATTTAACAAAATTAGGAACAAGACATATGAATGAATTAACAGGATATAGTGTTGATGAATTAAATGTTTTTGAATCAATTCTTGAGAATAATACTGATACAAATCCAAATAATAACTCTGCACTCTATTTCTTTAGATTAAGAAATATAGAAACAGGTGTTTCTCAAAATAGAGTTGTTGGTTATGAACCAGGATTTAAAGAACAAGCAAATGAGGAAGAAACTGATTTTGTGACATTTAATAGGTCAAATATAATGCAAAAAATAAATGATTGGGGGAATGAAAAATGAGAAAAAAATTAACTACTTTATTAACAACAATGAGTTTAGCAGCTTCTTTGTCAGCTGAAAAAATAGGTGATTTGCCTTTAGCTAATTATAATGATTTGGCTATGCCTTCTGTTGAAATGGTAAATGATATGGAGCCTACGCAAGATGCTCTTAAATTGGCTTTAAAAGCATATGAAACAGATGATATTAAATTGTTTGGAGGAAAAGAATTGTTTGTTAATCATCTTGAAATGAATGGTTTCTTTGATGCTTTTAATAATCTATCTGCAGAATATTTGACGGAAGAAAATTATAACAATTTGGTTGCAGAAATAGTTTGGGGTCCAAAAGAAAACAATTATGGTTTTGGAACAGTTAACATCAAAGATAAAACCTCAAACATAGTTGTTTCATCAGAAGAATTCGATTTAATAGTTGATGAATACTATACTAAACCTGATTCGCAATTAATTGCTACAACAAATGATTCTGTTGAAGTTGTTAAAGAGCTTGCAGAAGTTGTTTTGGATTCAACTTTAAGTAACACTGCTAAAGAAGTTCCAGATACAACTTTAAATAATGTTATTGTTTCTGAAGTAATTTCTAATTCTGTAAAAACAATAGAATTATCTGAACAAGTTGTAATTGAATTAAAATATGACTCATTAAACATAGACCTTTCAAATCTTTTGTCTAGAGCAAATTCATATGCTAAAATAACAGAAGAATTAGACAGCACTTTAGATAAATCAGCTCTTGATAAATCTTTACAACAATACATGTTTTTAGGAGTTGATTCTTTAGATTGGATAAATTTCGAAATAAATCCTGAAGCAACTTCTACTAGATTAGTTAATTTAATGAAATCAGTTGGTGTAGAGAATGATTCTGTGGCTATGAGTGATATAACCGAATGGCATTTAAAACATAATTTCTCTGAAGAATTAGATTCTTTAGTTGATAAGAGTTTAACTCAATACATTTCTATGAATTGGAGTGAAGACGGAACAATCGCGGATATTCTTTGGAAAGGTCCTAATTTTGAGAATGCATATTCTAAAAACACAGGCCATATAAAAGTTCTAGATACAGATAAAAGTTATAGAATTGGAAGAATAAAGTATGAAGATGATTTCAAAATAAAGCATGCTTTTTATAGTGATTCAACAACTGCAGTAAACATAATTGATTATTTCAAAGCAGTGTCTGGTGAACAGATTTTCAATGATGAAGTTTTGCCTTTAGTTAGAAATTTAGAAGAAAAAATAAACAACTACAACGAGACTGTTTTTGATGGTTTGTCAGAAGAAGAAATTTCTTCTTTTCAACCTTTTAGTTTGGATGAAAACTCAAAAGCTTATAAATTTCTTGCTGAAACGGATAATGAAATACTTTTAAGTTTTGAAGAAAAAATTGCAGAGTATAATCAAGCAATAGCTAATGTGATAAATGATGGAAGTGATGTTGCAGTTATTGAAAAACAAGTTTTAGAAAAAAATGAATTTTCAAAAGAATGGAAGTTTTCTTCAAAACCAAAAACTGGTTTAAGAACTTATCTTGTTGGATATGACAATGAAAGTTTCACACAAAAAGTTATTCTTCCAGGAATTGATGCTGAAGCAACAATAAATTTTGATGGAGCAGGTTTATCAGCAGATTATGCTCGTCTTCTAGGAGAGAGAGTTTTGCTTCAAACTCATGGAAGTTTTATTAGCGGAAAAGAAAACACTACTTCAGAAAACTTTGGAAAAGAAAACTGGAATAAGACAAAAATAGATGTTGGAGCAAATGTTATTGCACAATATGAATCTTTAGTTGGTGGTGCAGGGTTTTCTATTGAAACAACAGAGTTTGCAAATGGAACTTTTGCAGGCAGACCTATTAATTTTGATGATAGTAGAAAATATTTGGTGTTTGAGTTAGGCTATGGAAATTTAGGAACCAATATAACTGGATATGTGACCTCAAAAGGATTCAACTCTATAACTGATTTGAGTTCACATGTACAAGTAAGCGAAACTGGTTTCAAAGCTAATGCCAGAACAGATAATCTTGAAACACAATTATTAGTTGGTTTTAGAAACTATAATTACTCTAACAGAAACATGGAAGGTGTTGGTCAAGGTTATGTTGTTAAAGGATTGTTAGAAGGTCATGTTGGAAGTTTCCTTGTTGGTTTATTTTCTGAGTTATCAAATGGAAGTTATACAAACACATTGATTGATGGATTAACGCCTGTTGATCAAACAAAGAACGAATTTAATGAAGTCAAAGCAGGAATAACTTTGAATTTCTAAAAATGAAGAATGCAATAGTTTCATTAATTTTTTTAATTTCTTTTTTAGTAGTTGTAAATCCTGTTAGTGCATATGATTCTGATGGTGATGGCGTCATAGATATTTTAGATAATTGTCCATATAATTATAATCCTTATCAGGAAGATGAAGATGGTGATGGTGTTGGTAATGCATGCGATTCAGAACCTGGTTGTGTTTTTGATAATCCTTGTTTATATGATAATGATTGTGACGGAATAATAAACACTATAGATAATTGTATGTATGATTATAATCCATATCAAGAAGATTTAGATGCTGATGGAGTAGGAGATATTTGTGATTATGATTTAGTTGAATTTAGTTGTACACAGATAGCTTTCTCCCAGTATGATTCTGATGGTGATGGCATAATTGATACTATAGATAATTGTCCTTATACTTATAATCCTTATCAGGAGGATAGTGATGGAGATGGAATTGGAGATGTATGTGATATAGAAAACATTGATCCAATATTAATATCAAATATTTCTGATCAAATATGGGATGAGGATACAAACATAACAATTAACTTATCAAATTATTTCTATGATGAAAATGGAGATTCGTTGACTTATTCATATACTCAATTAACAAATATTATTGTACAGATAAATGATAATCTTATGACTTTTTCTCCTTTATTGAATTGGAATGGTGATGAGACAATAATAATAACTGTGAATGATGGTGTTAGTGCTGTTTCAAGTAATAATTTCTCTTTAACTATTAATCCTGTTAATGATGTGCCTTTTTGGAGTGTTAATCTTAGTGATGTTGTTTTTGAGGAGGATTTTTCTCAGGTTGTTGTTGATGGTGTTTTGGGTGATTTTGTTTCTGATGTTGATGGTGATTCTTTGAGTTTTTCTGTTGTTAATGAGTCTTCTAGTGAAGTCAATTGTGAAATTGAGAATGATTTTGATATTGTTTTGTATTCGGTTGGTGATTGGAATGGTGTTTCTAGTTGTACTTTAAGGGTTAGTGACGGTAATGGGGGATTTGCTGATAATGCTTTTTCAATAACTATTAATCCTATTAATGATGCACCAATAGTTTCAGATATACCAAATCAAGAGATAACATCTGGAGAAAATTTTGTAACTTTTGATTTAGATGATTATGTTCAGGATGTTGATGATGCAATTTCAGAATTAACATGGTCTTTCTCAGGAACAACTTCATTAACAGTAATTATTAATTCTGAGAATGTTGTTAATATAGATTATCCTTTGGAATGGTATGGTTCTGAAACAATCACTTTTACGGCAACAGATGTTGCTGGTGCTTCAAATTCAGATTCAATGTTTGCATCTGTCTTAATGCCTAATTTTCCTCCAGAAGTTTCAATAACTGAGCCAGAGAATGGAACTAATTTTGCAACGAATAATTCAATAATATTCATAGCTAATGGTTCAGATCCGAATAATGATGAGTTGTCTTATATATGGGATTTTGGAGATGAAAATACTGCTGAAGGAAGAATAGCATATCACAATTATACTGGAATTGGAACATTTAATGTAACAGTTTATGCTTCTGACGGACAATTCTCCACGATGGATTCTGTAGAAATAATTGTTTATGAAAATAGTTTTGATATTCAAAATTTGAATTCTTATGAAGATAATCAATTTTCATCAGTTCAAAATGTTTTTTTCAGAAATGAAACTTTATATTTGAAGTTTGAAGTGTATTCAATAAATGATGGGAATGCGGCAATAAATATGATTAACACAGTAGAACTTTTTAATGAAAACACTGGAACAGGCGATGTTAATTTACAAGCATACAATGGATTTGTGGAAGGCGAAAATATAACTGATGGACAATTATCAAATCCTGATGGAAGCTATTATTATTTCTTACCAAACATACCTCTTTCTGATGCTTTGCTCGGAACTTCTTTAGTTTTTGTTTTTTCATTTAATGGAACAGGTTCAGATCATGCATATCTAAGTATTTCAATTTTGAATAATGAGCCGGTTTTACAAGACATACCAGATATAGAATTTTTAGTTAACGAAACAGCATCTGTTTCTTTAGATGATTTTGTTAGTGATTTAGAAACTATAGATGAAGATATTGATTGGACTTTTTCAGGTAATGATAATGTGATTTTAGCTTTTGATTCACAAACAAGAGAAGTGACATTTTCTTCTTCTGCATGGGTTGGTTCTGAAATTATTAATTTCTCTGTTGATGATACAGATGGAGGATTTGATTCTGATTTAGTTTCAGTAACTATTTTACAAACACCAAATCAACCGCCAGAATTAACTTCAATACCTGATATGTCTGTCATGGTAGATTCTCAATTGACATACCAATTTGTATGTATTGATCCTGATGGTGATGATTTATTATACTATGATGATGTAGATTTATTTGATGTTGATTCCTATGGTTTAATTGATTTTACTCCTTCAACAGAACAAGTAGGGGAATACGAGGTGTTAATTACTTGTAGTGATGGGGAGTTCAATGTGAGTGATTCATTTTCATTAAGTATACTTCCACTTCAAACAGGTCCAGAGATATATGGGGCTTCTTTAACAGCTTATATATTCAGAACTTTCAATTATCAAGTAGTAGCATCTGATGCGAATGGCGATGTGCTTTCATTTACAGACGATAGTAGTTTATTTGATATAAATGAAACTACAGGAATTATAAGCTTTGTTCCAGGAGTAGAATTATTTGCAGAAACACATTCGTTTGTAATAACTGTGTCTGATGGATATGCTTCTGTTTCAGAGAATTTCGATATTAGATTCATATTTTTTGATCCGCCTCAATGTTCTGATGGATTGGATAATGACAATGATGGAAGAACAGATTTTCCAGACGATTCTGGTTGTAGTAGTCCGACAGATGATAAGGAATTATATATTAACAGAGACTTTGGAAATGGAATTAGAATTACAAGGTTAAATGCTTATGGAATTGATTACAATACTGTTATGCCTGGAGATTATGTTATGATAGGTGGAACTTTTAGAAATGATTTAGATGTTGACATAAACAATTTGCTTGTGGGAGTTATAGTTCCAGAACTTGGAATAAAACAAGTAATAAAAATTATAGATATAGATGCAGGTGAATCAAAATCTGCTAGAGGTTATTTGTATTTGCCAAGAAATGTTCATGCAGGAGATTACTATTTTGGAGTATATGTTTCATCAAATGGCGTTAAAAAAACAAAGTATATGCCAGTCAGAATAATTTAACTACAAAATGATTACAACTAGTTTCCACTGAGAAATGAAAAATTAATCGAAAGTTTTATATATAAATATTAATTTATTTTCACACAAGAGCTTTTATAAGGAAGTCAGTGAGATAAAAGAGATGTATAGGGGGTATGAAAAAATGAATGTTTTAAAAAATACGGTGAAAATTCTTGTTTTAATGTTGGTAACAATGTTAGCTACAAGTTTGGTTAGTGCAGTAAATTTGCAAATAACAGATTTAGAGATTAATGGAAGATCTATATCTGTTGATGCAGGAAATCACACAGATAACTTAAAGGTTAACAGAGGAGAATATTTAGATATTGATGTGTGGCTTAAAGCAATAGAAAATGTTTCTAATGTACAAGTAGAAGCTGATATATATGGTTATAGATATGCTCATAGAGAAGAGGATAAAGTATCTGCAACATCTAGGACTTTTGACCTTTCAAAAAATGATAATGATCATGTTGAGCTAAGTTTACAAGTTCCTCTTAAAATGGACAAGAAATATACTTTGTTAAGAATAAGAGTTGGAGACGAAGATGGAACTGTATTAGAACAGGAATATCAATTACACGTTGTAGGTGTAAGTGAAGGTGATGCAGTAATTATAAAAGATGTTTCTTTAACGCCTTCAAATGTAGTTAATGCAGGAAGAGCATTTACAGCAAAAGTAGTTGTTGAGAACATTGGCAATTATGATTTAAATGATGTTAAAGTATCATTTGCAATTCCACAACTTAACATAGTTGATACAGCATATCTTTATTCATTAGTTGCTGATGAAAGAGAGCAATTAGATCAATTCTTATTAAGAATACCTGATTGTGCAGAACCTGGAAATTATGAAGTTGAAGTTGAAGCAGAATTTGATGAATATGAATCAACAAGAGAAACATTAGAGATAATTGTTGTTGAAGGAGATTCATGCATTGATGCAACCGGAGGAACAGTTATTACAACTCCTGAAGCACAATCTGTTTCAGCAGGAACAGAAGTTTCATTTCCAATAACAATTGAGAATCAAGGAAGTACAGCAAGAACTTATGCCGTAACAGTCTCAGGTGTTGAAGAATGGGGAACAAGCAGGTTATCTCCAGGATCACAAGTAGTGGTCGCAGGCGGAAGCACAGAGACGATTTATGTGTATGTGACAGCTGAAGCTACAGGTGAAAAAGTGTTCATGGCAACTGTCACAAGCGATTCAGACTCAGAAGCAATACCATTAACTTTGAGCATTGTAGAAGAGGAAGCTGATGATTTGAAAAGTGGACTTGAAGTTGCTTTAATAGTATTAGTTGTAATCTTAATACTTGTTGGATTAATAATTGGATTCAAGAAGCTAAGAGATGATAACGACGAAGGAGCACAAACTTATTACTAATTTTTTTTCTCTTTTTTCATCTTTTTTTTTTAATATGAACAATGGTTTTAAAAAGCTCAAAAATAGTGATTCTTCTTTTAATATTTTTATATCTGTCAAACTTTTCAAATGCTGATTTTGGAACTTATTCAGAAAAACCATCTATAAATGTTTGCAGATGTTCACAGGCAGATGATATTATAAAAATAAAAAACACTGGTGAACAATTAACTAAATACACCTTAATTTCAAATCTTGATTTTGTAACATTAACGCCTTCTGAATTTCAGTTGGAAGCAGGAGATATAAAAAATGTTAAGATTGAAATAAATGCTCCATGTAAAAATTCTAAGAAGAATTTAATAATAAATATTCAAAGCGATAAAGAAGACAATGATGATATAGTAAAACAATTAACAATTGGTCAATGTCAGAATTTACAAACAAGATTATACACTAAAACAAATGAAGTAAATCCTTGTACTCAAGTTAATTATGAATTATTAATAAAAAATACTGGTTCATTCAATGAAAACTATTCTATAATTTCAAATCATGATTCAATAAATCTTTCAGAAAACAAAATAGGGCTTAATCCAAATCAAGAAAAAATTGTTAATGCATTAACAGGTTTTTCATGTGGAGTGTATGGAGAGACGCCAATAGTCTTCAAGGTTTTGGCAGAAAATAATGCTCTTCAAACAACTCTGAAACATAATCTAAATATAAGAGCTACTTATAACTATTCTATAAAATTAAAAGAAGATAATGCTTTATGTGAAGAAGAAATAGAACCTATAAGTTTTATTCTTGAAAATGATGTTAAAACACCTAATACTTATTATCTTGAATTAGTTAATCAACCATCATTCATAGAACTTAGTCAAGAAACAATCACTCTAGAAAGTAAAGAAGAAAAAGACATAAATATAACTCTGGATGTAGAAGAAGGAAGAAACATAGGATATTATCAATTCTTCATTAAATCAAGAACTAAGGATGGTGATATTTCAAAGAAAAACAATGTTTCACTAAATATATCTGATTGTTACAAGCTAATTATAAACATACTTGATTCTCAGCAGAAAATCTGTGCAGAAGAGAAATGGTTAAATGTTAATGTTAAGAATAAAGGGTTAGATGAAGAAAGAATTTCCTTAAAAACGAATAATGAATTTGTAAGCTTTGAAAAAGACTATATAATCTTGAATTCTGAAGAAGAAAAAAATATGACATTAATATTTAAACCAGAAGATAAAAACTTTGATTATGAAATTATTATACGAGGAGTTCTTGACAACAATATCTCATCTGAAGATTCTGTAAACATGAATGTTTTATCTCAATGGAGTTGCAGTGAAGTAATAACTGACAAAACAGAATATAGTGTTAGAAGAGATACAGAAAACAATGCAGAAATAAAAATTTCTAATATTGGTTTGGAAGACGGAAATTATAAGTTATCAATAAAACCAGAATTCTGGATAAAGCTAAATCAAACAGAGATAGAACTCTATTCTGGAGAAACAAAAAGTATAATGCTTATATTAGAATACACTAATGAAACAGAGTTTGGAGAATATCCTTTAACTTTAACGTTAATACAGGATGATTTAGTTTATGAGAAACAGCTTGTTGTTTTATTGAAGGACAAGCCAGTTCACATCAGGTTAGGTATTTATTTTTCAGACAAACCATGTCAGCTAATAACTGTTATTTTAGCAATAGCAATTATTGTTTTATTAGTCTCGTCATTAGCTTTCAGAAAAAAAGGTCGCTTAAAAGAGAAACAATTCAAGAAATTAAACCGATTAATAATTTTAGCAACAATAATAGTGACTATTTTATTATATCATTATCAAGGAGTTCCATTATTGAATGATTCTATAGATTATTCAAAAGCTAATCAAACACATTTTATATGGATTCAAGATAATAATTATGAAATTCCAATTAGTTCAATAGTTGAAGATCCTGATGCCGATCAGTTAGAACTATCTCTTCTTGACCAGGAATTTGTTAATTTATCTGTTGAAAACCAAAAAATAGTTTTAACGCCAAAACAAGGTTGGTTTGGAAATACTTCTATAATAATAGTTGCTGTTGATTCAAAAGGTGCATCTACAGACAGTCCAAAAATATATTTAGAAGTTATTAAAAAAAATTCTAAAACCATTTTTGAAACTTATGTGAAATTTTGCTGGTATGTGAACTGGTTTTTTCTGTTAATAATATTATTTTTAATAAAAATTATAGCTTTTAAGAAAATGAGGTTTAAGAGGAGTTAAATTTAAATATAGAATCTTTTTCTAGAATATTTGTGGGGACGTAGTATAACCTGGCTAGAATGGTCGGCTCCAAAACTTGGAGCGATGAGGCATCGCCAATGATTAGCAATGTCCATTCGTGGAGATACCGTCAGATCTGAGTTCGAATCTCAGCGTCCCCACTTTCTTTTTTCAAAAGATTTATATAGTAAAACCTTGTAAATCATTATAGGTGGTTATTATTAATCAGAAAGCATTTAATGACGACATGGATCAATATATAAGCAAATTAAGAAAAAAAAGTCCTTTAGCATTAATAAACAAAATACCTTTTCTTAAAACAACAAATGAGGAAGTACCAGAGATGTTAGAAGGAGAAATACATATAGAATACAAAGAGCCTTCGTTCATAAAAAAAGTTCTTAGTTGGAGAAGAAAATTAAAATTAGGCTCTTTAAAAGACGATTTGTCAGATAAAGAAAAAGATCAATTAGAAGAGATAGAGGGAGAAATAGAAGCCATAGAGCAGGAAGAAGAACAATTGGAAGAAATGGAAGAAGAGCTGGAAGAAAAGAGAGAAAGTCTTTTATCATTGTTGTTTAGAAAAATAAATATTTTCAAAAAAACACGCAGAGAGGAAGAATACCTGGAAGAAGACTTTGAAGAACAAACGATACAATTAGATTTTGATGAAGATGTTAAAGAAGTATTGAAAATAGTGCATACATGGATTGAAAAACTTTCTCCTAAAAAGAAAAAGGAATTCAAAGATTCCAAAGATTTTGAAAAGTATAAAGATATTCTTCTTAAGTATGGGTTAGTAAAAGAAAAATAATTATTTGCTTATTATTTCTATAACATCTCTATGATTTAAAACATGTTCTTTGCCGACAGTTCTTTTGGTTTTTACATCTATTGCTCTTATGAAATTATTTCCTAGGTCAGAATGAACTTTGTAAGCAAAATCTAACGCTGTAGAGTTCTCAGGCAAAAGAAAACAATCTGGAAGAATATTTCCGTGCTGATCGGCTA
>NZBB01000031.1 GCA_002686295.1 Candidatus Woesearchaeota archaeon | reverse complement strand
TTTCAATATGAAGATGATAACTCTGATGATTGCCCTGTTTGTTATGGTGCTGATGGAATGGTTTTTTATTCTGGTCAAACTACAGGTTATTCGGGTACAGGTAACGAAGATTATTATACTTCAAAGCACGGAACTGACATAGAGGGTTACTTTGGAAATCCTTATACTGGGTGTGTAGATAATGGTGGTGAGTTGTGTGGTCAGGACGAGTTTTGTTCAGTAGAATATAATATTATTTCTTCTTCAGATCAACATACGTGTTGTTATAATGAAGCATTAAGAGGTAATTATCCTTCTGATGGGGTTTGTGTTCCTATTCAGGGAGCAGAATATTTGTCCTGTGCTGATCAGGGTGGAGAGTTAATGCCTAATCCAGTTGATTCTCCTGGTCTTTATTGCGCCAACATAATAGATTCTTCAGATTCCGATGATACGCAGGGTTATGTTTGTTGTAAAACAGGAGTAATGTATTCTGCTGATTGGGTTGTTGATTCTCCTTTTGAAAAATTTCTTTGTTATCAGGAGAATAATGATTCTTTATTTGCAGAGTGTTGTTGGGGCGATACTTGTAAGAATAATTTAGCCGAACAGAGGGTTGATTTTGATAAATACCAGGTTTTCACAACTGGTTCTGCTTTGCATACAATAATTAGTTTTGATGATCAAAAAATTGATGATGCTAACATTGTTGAGGATGAATTCAAGACTTATGTTAGAACAAGCGGTTCTAATTTTGATATATTTCCATCTAGAAATTTGGGTTGGTCTGAGTTTGACACTTTAAATTTTGATGTGATGTATCAGGGAAATGGAGTTCCCGAAAGTTTTTCAATAGTTAATTGTGATTTTGATTTGAATACAAGCACAATTTATGATTTTACAGAATTAGAAGGTGCAGGAATAATTTTTTCTGCTTCTAATTGGTATCGTGTATCAGTTGATTACTCCAATTGTGGTGTTTCAGATGGTGTCGGAAGTTTAACTTTTAATTACAATCTAAATGGTGGAGATGATGCTTTAAGTATTTCTTTTGATAATTTTTTCTTAAGTTCTTCAAATCCAAATCTTGATACGAGGTATTGCTCTGCTATGGCTGGTAAGTGGCTAGATGGTTTAAATCCATCAGAAAGTTTTGATAATATTGATTATTCAAACTTTTCTTCTTGGGGTCCTTATAGTTATGCTTGTGATGACCAATTAAGCTTTGGATGGACTGCGAGACATTGTTGTGGCAGTAAAACATCTAAAGATAATTATGGCGAGTATTATGATGATATAAATGGTGGTTGTTTTGGTGGTTTCCCTATTGATAATGAAGAAAGAGTTGGTGATGCTTTGAACCTACCTCATCATGATTTCCTTAATAGGTTATTGTTCTTTGACGGTTCATTCCTTGTTTGTGGACCAGATGATTTTTTTGGTTTTGATAGTTTGAAAGTTAGTTATGATGGCATAGCTTCAAATATTGATTTAATAAATGATTCTGAGAGATCAACTCTCTTTGAGACAAAAGGGATGTGGTACTGTGATCCAGATGGTTGGAGGAAGCTTGCAGATGCCAATAAGATGAGGATTATAGCTGCAACTCTAAAAGAAATGGCTGACACAGATTATTCGTTGCATTGTGGAGAATTGGATTATGTAATGAATTTGAATGTTAGTCCTTACTATGAAGACGATGATTATAGTGGATATGTGTCTGTGAGTGATTCTTGTGTTTTAAAATCTGGCTCTTCAGTGATTATTGGTACGCCTATTAGCTCTAATGTCATAGATGATTTCTTAAACAACAACCTTAAGTCCTTTCATCCACTTCGAGATGATGAATCGGATTATTCTTGTAGTGAATTTTCACATCCATTTGATGCACATCATTTCTATCAAGAATGCACTACAGGCGATTGGTTGAATGCTTCTTACAATGAACCTTTCGGAATTTTGTTATTCAGTCTAAAAGAGTCAAGTTCACAAAATGGTTTTTTTGGATTCTTCGTTGATTTCTGGGAAGGAATAGTTTTTTTCTTTACTTCCTTGTTTGATGCAGAACAATCACAAGATTTCATTTCAATACCTTCGACAGCAGACGAAGCAGAGTTTAAAGAGTTATACATAAATAAAGTTGGCGATAAAAAGATTTATGGTATTAGAGAAAAAGACACTATAATGGTTAATTATGAAAACTTTAACTCTAATTTAACTTTCTTAAAAGATCTTTCTGAACTATGGTTTGATGAACAAGAAGGAGAATTCAGCACAACTTTCAACATTGAAAACAACAACCAAATTTTAGGTATCAATGGAACAATAGTTGATGATTTTAACTGGAACTACTTAACTTCCAACCTTAAGTTCGGTTAAAGTTCGGTTAAATTTAAATATTCCAAATTCTAAAGCAATAATATGAGACTACCAAAACATGCTGGTTTGTTCTATGAAAGAGCAGAATCACTTTTAAACAAACAGATAGAAGAATGTTTTTTAGATGAAAGAGGACCTGGAACTTTACCATCTTCCAAGAAAAACAATTCTCTTAAAGCAGTTATTGTGCCTCATGCAGGCTACATTTATTCAGGTCCATGTGCTGCGTGGGCATATAAAGAAATAGCCGAATCAGAGATGCCGGACTTATTTATATTAATGGGTCCAAACCATTACAGTTCAGAATCGGGTTTTTCAATGGAAACATTTGAAACTCCGCTAGGATTAACAAGAGTTAAGCAGGACTTTGCCAGAAAATTATCTGAGAAAGGAACTTTAAAGCAAAACGAACAAATACACATAGACGAACATTGTCTGGAAGTTCAAATTCCATTCCTGCAGTTTATTTTCAAGAATAAAATAGAGAAAATAAATATTTTACCAATACTGCTGAGTAGAAATGTTGATTTGAAAAAACTTTCAATAGACATAAAGGAAACTTTGATGGAAACAAAACAGAAAGCAATTTTCATAATAAGCTCTGATTTCACTCATTATGGTAGGAACTATCATTATATTCCTTTTTTATCAGACTTAAAAAAAAGGATTTATGACTTGGATGGCAAAGCAATAGAATTCATAAAAAAAGTTGAAGCTGAAAATTTTAAAGATTATATAAAAGAAAAATCTGCAACCATATGTGGCGCGATTCCAATAGAATTGCTTTTAAGAACTATCAAATCTGATAAAGTTCTTTTAGAACAATATTATACTTCGGGAGATGTTATTGGAGATTATAAAAATTCAGTTAGTTATTCAAGTATAATATTCAAGTAGGAGTTTTCTTTTCGGCTTTCTTCTGTTCTCTTTCAAGATGTTTCTTAATAACCATTATCATTTTATCTCTATTTTTGAAGCGAAGTTTCCAAGCCAATCTTCTTTCTTTAAGCATAGAACTAACCCAATTTGCTATATCGTTTTTCTTTTTTACATGTTTCTCAAAATCTTCATCACTAATATTTTTAAGAGTTTTCAGAACATCTTCTTTATTCTTCAAAGTGAATTGATTAATCTTCAGGTAGCAATCTTCAGGAAGATAAATAAATCCTTTATGAGCATGAGGGGTTTTCTTCATAAAAGTCATTCTTGAAAGTTTATTAACAACAAAAACAATTATTACTAGGATTATCATAAAAGATGTTAAGAACAGAAAATCCGTTATTGCATCTGAGAAATTTATCTTAAAAAGAAGTGCTTTTTTCAATAATTCTGATGATACAACATATGGATTGTATGCTGTGAGATTCTTTATAACTTCAGACATTGTTTCGACAGGCAATATCAAGTTTGACAAAAGCAAAAACACACTTCCAACAGCTATAGAAAGCATAGTGGCTGCTTCTTGTGTTTCAGACATATAACCAACAGTCATCCCAACAAGGATGAATATGCTTGCTGAAATTAATAATATTGAAGTTGTCAAAACAAAATTTGCAAATATCTGGGCTTTTAAAAAATAATAAGATAGTCCTAGTATTACTATGACTTGTACTATTAAAACCAAAAAACTTGTGAAGAATGTTGTAAATACAAAAAATTCATCTTTTGTCGGAGTTGTAAAATTTCTGAAAGATGCTTTTGATTGTTTTTCCATAAGTATTAATGTGCTAGAAAGCATAACACCTATAAACATCATAACCAACATTAACAAATAAGGGTATACAAACGCTAATTGGTTTGATTCAGATACAACAGGTTTTATTTCGGTTCTTATAGGACTAACAATACTTTCTGCTGAAATTATATCTATGTTTTCTAAATTAACATTTGTGGATTCGAGTTTTGTTTTTAAGTTATTTGTTTCAATCTTAAGATTTTCTAAAGATGTTTTCGCATTATCCAAATCATTTAAAATAGCTTGATTCTTTGTACTGCTAGCAGATAATTTAGTTTCCAAGCTAGATATTTCTGAAGTAGCATTATCTATTAAGCTTTTAAGTTCTTCTAAAGTATTTGGTGTTGAATTGAAAATATTGTCTATATTGCTTTCTATTTCGTCCAAATCTCCTTTAAAAGTTGTAGTTGAAGTATTTGAAAGACCATCTGCAAATGTTCTGCCTTTTGAAATAGCATCCAAACCCTCATTTTTCAAGTCTTTAGCATCATCAAATAATTCGTCACTAGTGGTTTCAATTTCGTTGAAAGATATTTTGCCCATACTAAAATCCATTCCTTCGGCTTCAGATTTTGTTTCTTGAATGTTTGATACAATTGTATCTATAGATGATTTAGTTGTTATTAAAGCAAGAATATTTTCATCAATATCTTTTCTAGCTTCAAGTATTCTTGTAAGAAGCACTTGTGTTAGGTCCTTGCTTAGCTCAGCGGTTCGTAAGTTAAACTTTTCAGAGACAGCATCTATTATTTGATAAACTAAATTAGCACGAGAATAATCTACATGGAATTCAATGTTATTAAAATCTTGATTGCCGACTTCAAAGTTTTCAGGAAAAACAATGCATGTATGAATAACTCCTTGTTTTATTGCATTAACACACAAATCTAGATTTTCATATTTTAAAATCAAATAATTGCTGTTTTTAATTTCTTCCATAAATGATTCTGAAAGACTATTTTCTTGATCTGGAGAAAAATAACCTATTGATAATGCATAGGTGGTTGGTTTATTTAGCGCTAGTCCGACCAATAAGATTATCAATAGAGGTCCAAATATAACTATGAATGCCGAACTCTTAGCTCTGAGTAAGAGTTTAAGATTTTTGCTTATTATCTTGTTGAACTTCATCTTTTTTTGATATTTCTATGAATATGTCGTCCAAAGAAGCTTTCCCAACATTCATATCAATAACTTCTTCTTTTTTCTTTTCAAGCAAAGGAAACATTTCATGAAACACTTTTTGTGGTTTGTCAGTAAAAATAACTAGTTCTGAACCTCTAATTTCATATCTTTTCATATATTTTTTTGTGAGTTTGGGCAAAATTTTCTTATAATTTCCAGGATAAGATTCTATATGAACTTCTTGAATTTTGGAATACTTATTTTTTAATGAGTCGGGGCTTGCAACGTCAAATATTTTTTTATCTTTAAGAATGGCAATTCTTGAGCAAAGATTTTCCAATTCAATTAAATGATGGCTTGCTAAAATTATTGTTGTGCCTTTTTTATTGATTTTTTTCACAAGAGTCCATATATGTTCTCTTAGCACTGGATCTAAGTCGGCGGTTGGTTCGTCAAGAACAAGTACTGCTGGATCGTGTATGAGTGCGCAAGCAATATCAAGCCTTCTTTCCATTCCTCCAGAAAGATTTTTAGATAGCAAATCTTCATAATTTTTCAAATCCATTAAGTTAAGTAAAGTTTCAATATTTGTTTGTAAAGCATCAGTTGATAAATTATATAATGAACCAAAATACTCAAGGTTTTCTCTTAATGTTAAATTGCTGTAGAAAGAAGGTACTTGTGCTGCAAAACCATATATTTTCTTAACAGCTTCTTGCTTTTTGAAAACAGATCTAAAAGCCATAGCTTTCTGAAAGTCCAGTAAATGTTCGAATCGGAATTGAATATCTCCTTCATCAGGTCTTAAAAATCCTATAATTGTATTTAGAAGTGTTGTTTTTCCAGAACCACTAGCACCAATTATTCCAAATATTTCTCCTTTTCTAATTTCAAAATTAATATTATCAAGTACTATGTTATCACTAAATTTTTTAGTGATGTTTTGAATTTTAAATATTGGTTCTGTCATAAACAACCTCTTTTTTCACGTCATATAAAACGAAATAAGACTATTTAAATTTAGTGTTTTTAAAAACAAACTTTTTAAACATGTTTTATTTATTTATTTAGATGGTTGAGCTAAGAATTTCTTCAACAAAACAAGAAGAACTAATAGATATAACTTCAGAAGTTAATAAGTTGATAAAAGATTCTAGTGTAGCAAACGGTTTATGCAATGTTTTCACAACTCATTCAACCTCAGCAGTTTTGATAAATGAAAATTACGACTCCAATGTTTGCAAAGATTTTTTAAAAGCAATAAATGAAGCTATACCTAAACAAAGTAATTATTTACACGATCAAATTGACAATAATGCATCTGCACATATAAAAGCTGCTTTAATTGGTCCACAAGAGTCAATACCTATAAGAGATAAGTGTTTAAAGTTAGGAACTTGGCAATCTTTAATGTTTGCAGATTTTGATGGACCAAAAAAGAGAATAATAGTTATATCAATATTGAATGATTAAATTTATAAATGAAAAACAGGTTCTTGGATTTGTAGGATGGCATTTAGCTTTCGCTTAATTGTGAGGAAAGTCCGCCCACAGTAAATATCACTCTCATTTTGAGAGATCCTGAAAAGGATGGCTACGGCTCAGAAACGAAACCACCTAACAAATGGAATGATGAGGCGAATCAATAGGTGACTGTTGAGAGTTAACCCTCTGACGACTTTTTGGGAAGGGTTGAAACGGCAAGTCCTGATTTGTGCAAGTCGAATGACGCTTAGTAGAATGCTAAAACAAACCTTCCATTAATGGGGTTTGACAAAAGGCGGCTTATAACCATTCTACAATTTTTAAAATGGGTCGAAAAGATAAGATAAACATGCCTGCTTCAACAGCAGGTATAACAAGATATTTTGATGATTACAAGTCAAGAATATCATTTAAACCAGAGTATATAATAGTGCTTGTTATTGTAGTTATAATTATTGAGATAATTTTACATGTAACTGGCTCTTAAGGTGAAAAAATGTTTCCAGGAATGAATCCTCGTCAAATGAAGCAAGCAATGAAGAAAATGGGTCTTCAACAACAGGATTTGAATGTAAAGCAAGCAGTTTTCAAGATGCAGGATAAAGAGTTAGTAATAAATAACCCTTCTGTTTCTAAAATAAATGTTATGGGGCAGGAAACATATCAGGTTGTTGGGGAAGTACAAGAACAGCCTCTTAATGTTTTAGCAGAGATTTCAGATGATGATGTGCAAATGGTTGTCGAGCAGGTGGATTGTTCCAAAGAAGATGCTGAAAAGGCTCTTAAGAATTCAAAAGGTGATTTGGCTGAAGCAATCCTAAATCTGAAAAATTCTCGATAAGTTTAAATATTTCTAAGCAATAATTAATTTTCATGGAAGATTTTCAAATTGCTTCTGATAAAGCTAAGAAGAACATTCAGATTGCAGATCATATGTTAATAATGACTTTTCCTCTTGTAAAGGATCCGAAACTATTATTAGCTGTCATGAAAAATATTTTTTCATCCTTGAATAATTCAATGTCTTCTTTGCTTTATTACGAAAGGCTTTTTAAGAGAATTCCGATTTTTCAAGATTCTTTTGAATCAAAATTCATTGTTTTCAAGAATAAAATGGTGTCAAAACACCATATTGACAATGAGTATGTCAATCTAATTCAAGAAATTAGAGAAATTCTTTTAGCACATAAAAATAGTCCTGTGGAGTTTTCCAGAGGAGATAGATTTGTAATTTGTTCAGATAATTATCGTATGAAGACGATAAAAGTATCTGATTTAAAAAAGTATGTTGCAAAAACAAAGTTATTTATAATAGATATCAATAGATTGGTAAGTAAGAATGCAGGAATCTTTAAATAATGCAAGAGAAGAACTGAAGCGTGTAAATCATATGATCTATGTTAGTTTGAAATATACTAGGACCGTAGATGTTCTTATTAACATAATAGGTGTGATGATAGATTTTTACGATTTTGTTATGGAAGCACTTTTAAAACAAGCAGTTGAGAAAGAGTTGATAGATGAAAAACCCGTTTCTCCAAGAGAAAGAGGAGAATTAATAAAAAAACTTTTTGAAGATGAAATAATAAATGATAACATAGATTTATATTTTCTTCTAAGAAAACTTTCAAAGTCTAATCCTGAAAGAGAGCAAGAATATCGTAGACATGTAACTATGATTAGTTACATTGATAATCAAAAAGAGCTCGTGAATATAGATATAATATCTGAGTATTATGCTTTTCAAAAAGAATTCTTAGTGTATGTTTCAAGTATGCTTTTGCAGACAGAAAATAACTAGTTTTTCATAGAAAGATTTAAATACAAAAAAAGATTAACTATAGTTAACGTGGTTTTTTTGAAAGAAAATGTAAAACTTTTAGAAGAAATTTTGTTCTATAATAAAATATCTAGTGACAAAATAATAAGGATATTGTTAAGAAATGATATTCTTTCAAAAATTAAAAGAAAATCGTCAGATTTAAATCGAGAATATCAAAAAAATGAGCTTATAAAAAATGTTTTGGTAGGAATACACAATGAAATTCTTGATGAAAATAATAAAAGGAAAACATTTGCTCCAGGAACATTTCAAGGAATTCAAGGAAAATTAAATTGCATAATTCTAACTAAAAATTTTATAAAAAATAAAAAATGGAGTTTAGCAGAAGTAATGAATAATTTAAATTATAGAATACTCTATAAATATAAATTAAGATGCAGTAAAACATGTTTTAAACACCTATACAAATTAATAAAAGAATGTTATCCTAATGAAAATCTAAAACCTTATTACTTTAAGAAAGCAACGCACATATGGGTTGATAAATATGGCCATAAGAATAACGAGTTAATAAAAGATGCAATTAGAGAATTCATAGAAGTGTTTATGAATCAAAAAGGACAATATAAATATAAACTAAAAAACCTGCCTTGTTGGATAAACTATAAAATGTTTAGAGAACCAATGCTTCCATATGGTGTGAACCTTAGTTATATGTTGGGTATTTGCTTCAAAAATAGCCATATAAAAGCAATAATGTTTGCATATCCAGAATTAAACTTAAAGCCTTATTACTTCTCAAATGTTCCAAACAAATATTGGTCAGGAAAAAAAGGATTAGAAAACGCAAGAGAAGTAATGGTTGAGTTGATGGATATTTTAACAAATCCAAAAGGAAGCTATAATTTATCAAAAGAAGAAATCTTGCAAATTTTCAAATTTAAAACTTATTCTAAACCATTATTACCATATAGAAAGAATCTTAGAGGAATGTTACAAACAATATTTAACAATTCGCCTTCTGCTCCATTTAAAATACTAATTAATAATCAAAATCAAAAAATAGAAAAATTAAAATAGGATGAATTATTATTTGTTTAATGAAATTGAAATATCTCTCTCTTAAAGAGGCTGAAAATATTTTACCTAATATAGAATGTGATATTAAGAAACTTATAAACATAAATCATGCTTTATCGCTTTTAAATTCTATAGATATAAAATATGAAAATGATTACAAAAATTATGAAACACGATTGCAAAACATTCGCTTAAATAAAAAATTTCATTATTTATCAAACAATTTTTTTAGAATACTTGAAAATTTGATTAAAAAAGGCTGTTTTGTTAAAAATTTAGATGAAGGAATAGTTGATTTTTACTCTTTCTTTGATGGACGAGAAATATTTTTGTGTTGGAGAATAGGCGAAAAAACTATAAATTATTGGCACGAATTAGAAGAAACATACAATGGTAGAAAGCCAATATCAATAATTAAAAGAAAAAAAAGAAATAACATTCTTTAAGAATAGATTTCTTAGCTAAAGTATTGTTTTCTATCAAATTAATTGAGTTAAAAAGTAAAATTATTAAAATAAGTAAAAAAACAAAAAATAGAGGTAGATATAAAATGAAAATAAATGTCCTAACAAAAAAACTAACATCTGTGAAAACAGAGCTTTTAGTAATAGGTTGTTTTGAGAAAGAAAAGTTTAATCAGCAAGAATTAGATAAAAAGTTAAAAGGAGAAATAACTAAAGCTTTCAAACAAAAAAAGTTTGAAGGAGAATTCAAACAATTTTACTCTATTTCAACTCTCAAATCTATTGCACCGGAAAAAATACTTCTCGTAGGGCTTGGAAAAAAGAAAGATTTCAGTCTTGAAAAACTTAGAAAAATCAATGGTTTAATATCAAAAATTGTTTGTGATTCAAAAATAAAGAGATTTGCCACAACACTTTCAGATATTAATGTGAAAGAAAAATTAGAAGATAAAGTCCAGACAATTACAGAAGGAACAATACTAGGAAATTATCAATTTACAAAGTATAAAACAGAAGACAAAGACAAAATAAATGAGTTGAAAGAATTAATTATTTTATCAAATAATAAAGCAATTGCAATGAAAGGTGTGAAGAAAGGAAAAATATTAGCAGAAGCAGTTAATTATGTTAGAGATTTAGTAAATTTGCCACCTAGCGATGCAACACCTTCATATCTTGCGAACCAAGCCAAGAGTATTGCTAAAAAAGAAAAAATTAAAATCAAGGTTTTTGGAAAAAAAGAACTTGAAAAAAAAAAGATGAATGCAATACTTGGTGTTAGCAGAGGAAGTTCTCAAGAACCAAAATTAATAATTTTAGAAACCAATCCAAATGCAAAAAAAAAGATTGCAATAGTTGGAAAAGGCATAACATTTGATAGTGGAGGTTTAGATCTTAAACCATCAAGTTATATGCTTGATATGAAATCAGATATGGCTGGTGCTGCAACAGTTTTAGGCACTATATTGGTTGTTGCAAAATTGAAATTATCGGTGAATGTTGTTGGTATAATGGCTGCTTCAGAAAATATGCCTGGTCAATCAGCTCAAAAACCAGGAGACATAGTAACAGCATATAATAAAAAAACAATTGAAATAATAAATACTGATGCAGAAGGTAGACTTGTATTAGCAGACGCAGTTGCATTTGCAGAAGAACAAAAACCAGAAGCAATAATAGATCTTGCAACTTTAACAGGTGCATGCGTTGTTGCTTTAGGATATTCGGCTGCTGCTTTGATAAGCAATGATGATAAACTGAAAAAATCTATTAAAAACGCCGCAGAAAAAACTGCAGAGAGAGTATGGGAATTACCATTATGGGATGATTTCAGAGAAGCAATAAAAGGAGAGATTTCAGATGTTCGAAACTTAGGTAAAGGAAAAGGATATGAAGGAGGAGCAATTACTGCTGCAACATTCATAGAATCTTTTGTAAAAAAAGTTCCTTGGGCTCATCTTGATATGGCAGGAACAGCATGGTTTATAGAAGATAAAGAGTATAGTCCGAAAGGAGGAACTGGTTATGGGGTTAGATTGTTAGTTGAACTTTTAGAAAACTGGAAATAATTTTTTTTATTTTTTTTGAGGTTAATTAATGAAATTCAAATATTTAGAAGATGTGGCAACAGCAGATATAGCTTTTGAAGCGGAAGGGAAGAATTTAAACGAACTTTTCGAGAACGCAGCTTTTGCAACAGCAGAAACAATAGTGGATACAAAAACAGTTAAACAAAAAATACTAAAAACAATTAAGATTGAAGAAGAAGATTTAGAACACATGCTTTTTTCTTTTTTATCAGAAATAGTTTATCTTAAAGATGCAGAATCATTAATTTTTTCAAAATTCGAAGTTCAAATAGATAAAAATAAATTAACTGCTAAAATGTTTGGAAGCAAAATAAATAATGATATGGATTTTGTAAATGATGTAAAAGCAGTTACTATGCACATGTTAAAAATTGAAAAAAAAAAAAAAATACTTTGCAACAGTTGTTTTAGATATATGAGGTGATTAAGATAAGTGAGGTTACAAAAAAAATAAAGAAAATTTCTGATGTAATATGGGAAATTCCAAAAACTTACAAAAAAGGAATGAATGTGCCTGCAAGAATATATGCATCCGACAAAATCCTTAAAGATATGGATAAAGGGGTTTTTGAACAATTGACAAATGTTGCTTGTCTTCCAGGAATACAAAAATATGCCTATTGCATGCCAGATGGTCATTGGGGTTATGGTTTCCCTATAGGTGGAGTCGCAGCATTTGACCCAGAGAAAGGCGTTATAAGTCCAGGAGGAATAGGATTTGATATAAATTGCGGGATGAGGCTGGTCACAACAAATTTGACATATAAAGAAGTTAAGCCAGAATTAAAACCTCTTGTAAATCTGCTTTTTAAGAAAGTTCCTGCAGGTGTTGGAAAAAAAGGATTTTTAAGAATAACAGAAAATTCGCTTAAAGACATAATGGTTAATGGGGCCTCTTGGTGTGTTGAAAATGGTTATGGGAGAAAAGAAGATGTTAAGAGAATAGAAGAATATGGTTGTATAAAAGGTGCTGATCCAGTAACTGTTAGCGAGAAAGCTATTAAGAGAGGAATACGTCAAATAGGCACTCTTGGTAGTGGAAATCATTATTTAGAAATACAAATGGTTACAGCAGAAAATATATTTAGACCAAAAATAGCTAAAAAATTTGAAATAACAAATCCTGGTCAAATAGTTGTAATGGTTCATTGTGGGAGCAGAGGTTTTGGTCATCAAATAGGTACAGATTACTTAGGAAAGTTTGCAAAAGTAATGAAAGAAATAAAGCTTGGCGTGAAAGACCGTGAATTGGCTTGTGCACCTTTCAAAAGTAAAGAAGGACAAAACTATTATAAAGCGATGGCTTGCGCAGCAAACATGGCTTTTGTTAACAGACAGATGATAATGCACCGCATAAGAGAGAGTTTCTCAGAAATATTCAACCGGGAACCAGAGGAGATGGGCTTGAACTTAGTATATGATGTTGCTCATAACATAGCAAAATTAGAAAAACACAAAATAAACGGCAGTAAAAAAGAATTGGTTGTTCATAGAAAAGGTTCTACAAGATCTTTTGGTCCTGGTCATCCGGAATTAACAGAAATTTATCGCGAAGTTGGTCAACCAGTTATTCTTGGTGGAAGTATGGAAACTGGTTCACATCTGTTAGTTGGAACAGAAACTGCTATGAATGAAACATTTGGAAGTACGGCTCATGGTTCTGGAAGAACAATGTCAAGAACGAAAGCCAAGCATCAAGTTGATGGTTGTGCTTTGCAGAAGGAAATGGAAAAAAGAGGAATATATGTTAAGGCAGATTCAATGAAAGGTTTAGCAGAAGAAGCAGGATTTGCTTATAAAAATATTAACGAAGTTGTTGAAATACTTGAGAAAGCAGATATTTCAAGAACAGTAGTTGGTTTTAAACCAATAGGAAACATTAAAGGTTGACGAAAGACATATAAACACGATAACATAAAATTTAACAATGGCAAATATAAAATTCATGCAACCGGCAGAAGTTGAAGTGTTATATATTCTTCCAGCTATAAGAAGAGAACTGGCTATTGAAATGAAAAAGTTGTTCGTTGAACAGAAAAAAATTGCTAAACTATTATGTGTTACAGAGGCGGCTGTTAGCCAATATCTTAATTCAAAAAGAGCTGCAAAAGTTAAATTTAGCAAAAAAGCAGCGGTTGCAATAAGAAAATCAGCCAAAAAAATAACTACTGAATTAATAATGATTTCAGAAACACAAAACTTATTAAAACTTATGAGGGATATGCGTATAACTTGTGATATTCATGAAAAGTTGGCTGATATACCTGAAGGATGTATTGTTTGCTTTACTTCTGATGAAGAACAAATCTGTTTCCACACTAATTCTTCTTCGAGTAATTCTTAAAAGCATTTACAGATAAACCTATTGCTTTTACGCCACGTTTTTTAATTTCAAATGATAAGTTTTCACTAAGAACTCCAAATTCGCAGACTATCAAGTAAATTTTTTCTTTTTGAAAAAAATCAAGGTTTTTTAATGCTTTTGAGTAAGACATTTGTTTATCGGTTTTTATTGGATTATTTTTTTGTTTTGTAGAAGGTCTAATATCTATAGATACTATTTTCGAATTAAACGGTATGTTAATTTGTTTTGTATCTTTAATCATAAGAACTCCTTTTTTTATAAGAACATTTTTAACACCTTTATCTATTTCTTTTTTGAAAGAAGGAATTTTCTTCATATCAAGTTCGTGAGGAGCGGTTGTTACAGGTCCTTCGCTTAAATCACAATACTCTTTTATTTTTTCAGAGCTTGAAAAAGTTCCTATTTGTCTGGCTTTATCAGTTATTTCTATCTTGTCAAAACTAAGTAAAGGTCTTAGCATAGTTATAGAAATCTGTTTTTCAATGAATAACAAACTTTTAAGTGTTTGACTTGATTTTTGAGCGATTGATTCACCAGAAACAAGAGCTAAATAATTATTTTTTTGTGCAATTAATTCGCTAATTTTATAAAGAACTATTTTATAAGCTATCTGTCTAAGATTATCAGGAACTTCATTTTTTATTGACTCTATTATTTCTTTTCCGTCAATAATAAACATTTTTGGAGTATAAGTAAAAGTATATCTTGCAATTAGGAAATTGTAAACTTTAGATACATCAAACATCAATTTTTCACCTATTATATTAAGGAATAAAAAATCCACTTTACAACCTCTTTTCATC
>NZBB01000030.1 GCA_002686295.1 Candidatus Woesearchaeota archaeon | reverse complement strand
ATTGGAATTTTTAATTCTTTTTTTAGTCTTTTCTATGGTTTTGTAAAGTGGTATATAAAATAATTTAAAATAATTTTAAGGTTAATAAACTTTATTCAAGAAATATGTGTGCTTGTTTTCAGCGATAAACATCTTTGTGGTGTGCGAAGTCAACGAATAAAATGAAGTCTTTTTCTTTTTCAACCTTGAATGTTAACACAAAGTGTTTATCTATGTGGACTCTTTTGTATTCTTTAAGCTCATATCTTAAATTCTTATACCTTTCAACAGATTCGCTATTAATAATCTCTTTTATCTTCTTATTTATTATCAAAACTTTTTTTTTATCTTTTCTCAAGAGTTTTCTTATTTTTAGCTTTATCTCGTTGCTTAAGTTAAAGTCAAACATTTAGTCTGCCTCGCATAACTTGTCTAATTCTTTCAAACTCATTTTTTTATCACTATGTTTCTTTATGTGTTGTGCACTAACATTTATCGCTTTCCTAATATATTTGTCGCTAGCCTGTTTTTCAACAAGTTCGTCTCCATAAATATCTGCAAATTTATTCAAAGCTTCAGATTTATTTTTTAAATCAAACTTTGCTTTTAAAGTATTCAATACTCTGTTGGTGTATTCATCTATTTTCAGTCTTGCAAGAACCATTCTAAACCTCCTTGTGTATTTGGTGTGTATATTGTGTGCATAAAGATTATTTAAATCTTTTGATTTTTGAGCATTGTTTTCATCAGTAAACAAAACATTAATATACTTCTTCTTACATTATCATACTTTGAGGGGGTTGAAATGGATAAGTGCAAGTTTCATGGCCTTAGTTTTGAAACCGGCTGTAACTGGTGTGGCGAACAGATATGTGAACAATGTATTATGGCGCATGATGGACGAAAGTATTGCTCTAAGTGCTATACAAAACTGACAAAGACAGGGTTAAAAAGATTTCTAAAAAGATCATGGGGAGAAAAACCAGATGATAAAGTTTTAAATGTTGATCCAATGCTCAACGAGGAAGAATTGAAGAAGAAAAAGCAAATGCTCGAAATAAGAGAAAAGGCAAAAAAGATTCTGGGCGAATGATAAAATATTAAAAGAACAAAAGTAATTCTAGAGAGTATGAAACCAGTAATAATAGTTAATTTCAAAGCATACAAGGAAGGAACTGGAAAAGAAGCTGTCGAGCTTGCAAAAATATGTGAGATGGTAGCTCTTGAAACAGGAAAAAATATAGTTATAGCTGTTGAAGAAGTTGATATCCATAAAATAAGTTCTTTAGTAAAAATACCTGTTTACAGCGAACACTTAGATCCAATATATTCAGGTGCACACACAGGACAAAATTTGCCGAAAGCACTAAAAGATAATGGTGCAGAAGGAACAATACTTAATCATTCAGAAGACAGATTCAGAATAGACCAATTGGAAGAAAGCATAAAAATAGCTAAAGTGATAGGATTGAAAACAGTTGTTTGCGCAAATGATTCAAACATAGCAGAAGCAGTTGCTTCTTTTAAGCCGGATATGATAGCTATTGAGCCTCCAGAACTAATAGGTGGAGATATATCTGTAAGCACTGCTAAGCCTGAAATAATAACTGATACAATATCTAAAGTTAATAAGACTGCAATTATTCCGGTTTTATGTGGTGCAGGCATAAAGAACCGCTCTGATGTGAAGAAAGCAATAGATCTTGGGGCTAAGGGAATATTAGTTGCTTCTGGAATTGTAAAAGCGAGTAATCCAGAAGAATCACTTAAAGAATTAGTTGAAGGGCTTTAAGGAACAACAATAGAAACTCTTTTCTTATTTTCATATACATTAGATCCCTTATAGATTGTTATATCAAATGTGTATTGTCCTTTTGGAGTTTCCTTTGGCACACCAATCCCTATCAATGCATGTGCTCTCTTATTAGTTTCTAAATCATTATAATTTTCAACATAAACTATTTTCCAGTTAATATCACTATTAGCAGTCACATTAAGAGTGAAATCTCCATTATCTCCTTCATTCCAGAATCCAATTGTGAACCTTGCAACTTCTCCTCTGTTGGTTGTAACTCTGTTTCTGGGCACAACTATTAAACTGCCGTCATCCATCGCTATATCCAACTGCTCAATGGTCTGTTGGTCTAAATCAGTTTTTATATCTTGACTTACAGAAACTATTTTCGCAAAAATAGCTATGCCTGCACCTAATAGAACTAATGAAAGAATAATAACAACTAACATATTAGTGGCTAACTCAAAACCCTTCTTATTCATCTTTACTTTAAGAAGCGATATTCCTTGACAAGTATCCACATGAACAAAAACATCATTATAGCTCCGGCTATTATTATTGAAAGTCCATACCAGGGATTAATGCTCAATGTAACAAGCTTGTAAAAACCATATAACATTGTTAAAGTACCAACCCATAGAAACTTGTCAAAAACCAGCTTCATAATCTGAAATTCCTGTTCATTACTCATATGTTTCTTCATAAAAACACCTCATTGTTTTTTTCTTGTTTCTTTGTTTTAGGATATTATATTGATGTAAAATTGTTTTGAAGCGACAACTAATCCATCTATATCTGCAAATTCTACTGTGCAAACTTTTGTACTTCCTGCAGTAGCTCCTTGTTCAGTAGAGGGTGCTGTTAGTAATGCTTTATATCCTCTTGCTTCACCTATAGTAACTGTTTGTCCTCCAGTCATTATAGTATAACCATCGCCGCATCCATTAAGTGTTGGTATAAATCCGCCTGTTGGGGCTATTGATCCTGCATTGTAAAATCCTATATTGAACTTTGCAGTTCCACCTGCTTTTACTCCTACATTTGTATCAACAGTTATAGGATTATCTGCTGTTGCAGGGTTTTCCAGTGCGGCATTGTCAATTGCTGTTTTGAACTGATCCTGTCCTTGACCCATTAATGTTCTTATAAAACCAAGTCCAAGACCAAGCACCGCCATTGCCATAACAAGAATAACTATTGCCTGTATGCTTAGATTAAGAGAACCTTTTTTATTATTCATATTTAATACACCTCTTGAAAGTTTTTTTATTTATATATGCTCTTGTGATTTTCTCTTTATATAATTTTCTATAATTTATATGGATTTTAAGCACAAAGTTTAAATTTATACTAACTTTTTTTTTTTAAATGAAAAAATTGTTGTTTGGAACAGCAGGCATTCCAATATCAACTATTGATTATAGTACTCTTCATGGAATAAAACGAGTTAGGACTCTTGGTTTGGATGCTATGGAATTAGAGTTTGTTAGAAGTGTTAATATTTCAAAAGAAAAAGCTCCTGAAGTAAAGAAAACAGCTAAAAAAGAAGATGTTGTGTTATCATGTCATGCCCCTTATTTCATAAATCTTAATGCGGTTGAAAAACACAAGGTTAAAGCAAGCATTAACAGAATAGTTCAGTCAGCAATGATAACTTCTCTTTGTGGAGGAAAAAACGTTGTTTTTCATGCCGGTTTCTTTCTGAAAATGAATCCTGAAAAGGTTTACAAAAACATTTTGAATGGAATTGAAGAAGTTAGAAGAATACTTGATGAAGAAGGAATAGATATAAAATTAAGGCCTGAGACAACAGGCAAAAAAACACAGTTTTCAGGATTAAAAGATTTGCTAAGAATAAGTGCAGAAGTGGAAGGAGTTATGCCTTGCGTTGATTTTGCTCATATGCATGCGAGAACTGCTGGAAAGAACAATACAACTGAAGAGTTCAGAGAAATGTTGTCACAAATAGAAAACTCTCTTGGAAAGGAAGGATTAAGAAACATGCACATCCATCTGGCAGGAATAAATTATACTGATAAAGGAGAAAGAAACCATTTAATATTGGAAGACAGCGATATGAACTATGAAGATTTGTTGAAAGTTTGGAATGAATTCAGGATTGCGGGAACAGTTATTTGCGAAAGTCCTAATATTGAAGAGGATGCAATTTTGTTGCAGAAGTATTATAGATCTATATAAAATCTACTTCATCTGATCTAATAGTTATCTCTTTTTGTTGTGATTTTTGTTTTGGCTCTATTTGATTTATGCTTAATGCTTTTTTTAAAGAAATAGGACCATAGTTTGAACATAGAAAAAAAGTCCCATATCTTCCATTTTTTATACTTAAAATTTCATTACATACACAATTGATATCCTGAAGAATTTCTTTTTTATGGATATTGCAAACATAGAATCCTTGTTCATTTTTTATTATTGCTTGTCTACTACAAAAAAGACAATTATTTCTTGTCATGAAAATTGTTTTTCATAATGGATTTATAATATTTATTGCGATAGAAAACAACATCTGAAAAATATATTTAACACGATGATAATAGAAACATTTATATATTATCTATTCTAATCAATATATTAATACTCATTAATTGGGGTATAAAAAGGGGTGATAAGTTTGGTTACATATTTAGAAATGACTGGTATGTCATTAATGGATGTTTTAGGTACATTGTGGGAGCAATTTATTTATGTGCTACCAGGTTTGATTGGAGCAGTAATTCTATTATTAATAGGATATTTTATTGGAGCTTTATTTGAAGCTATTATTAAGGGAGCTCTTCAAAAAGCAGGTCTTGATCATTGGGTTGAAAAACATGAGAAACACCACGCACTTGGTCATTTAAGTGTATCTGCAATTCTAGGAGCTGCCACTAAGTGGTATGTGTTTGTATTGTTTTTAGTGCCTGCAGCTGCACTTATAAGTCTTGGTCCGTTGTCAGAAGCAATGGAAGTTAATTGGCTATACACTCTTGCTTTATGGTTACCTAACCTAATTGTTGGTGTGTTAATCTTCTATGCTGGTTTGATATTAGCAAATATGGCTGAGACAAACATTGAATCACACAAGTTCAAATGGGCTCATTTCTGGGGCGGATTTGCAAGAGTTGTGATAATATTGTTTGTGTTGGATATAGCTTTAAAGCAAATAGGTGTAAACATAATTATTGCTGAAGCAACTTACCTGATAATATTAACAGGATTAGTGCTTGCTTTTGCTATTGCAGCAGGAATAGGCTTTGGTGATGCTTTGAAAGGCGAAGCCAAGAAAATGCTCAAGAAATTGAGCAAATAATTTTTTTAAACCTTTTTTTTTAACTTTTTCTTTTTAACCGAAAATATTTTGTTTTGAAAGCAAAAAAATATTTAAAAGAATAACTTGTCTATTAACTTTATGGGAACATTTGATGATATTCTTGCTCATGGAGAGTCTTTGATAGAGAATGAGGATGCTTTAAATTTTGAGTTCATACCAAAGATAATTCCTCATAGAGAAAAAGAACAGAGAGATATTGCTTCAGCCATAAATCCATTATTTGCAAAAAGAACAGGTAGAAACTTATTTATTCATGGTTCTCCAGGTGTTGGTAAAACTGTTGCTGCAAAGCATGTTCTTAGGGAGTTAGAAGAGAAAACTGACGAAATAAAAACTATTTATGTTAATTGCTGGCAAAAAAACACTAGTTTCAAGATCGCAGTAGATATTTGTGAACAGATAGGATTTAGATTTGTTCAGAACAAGAACACAACTGAATTGTTCAAGGTTATCTCTAAGATATTAAATGAATCATCTGCGGTGTTTGTATTTGATGAAATTGATAAAGTTGATGATACAGATTTTTTATATCATTTATTGGAAGAGATTTATAAGAAAACCATGATCTTAATAACAAATTATAAGTCCTGGCTTGATGAATTGGATGAAAGAGTAAGGTCAAGGTTAACTCCTCAGCTAATAGAATTTAAACAATACAATGCGAAAGAAACAGCGTCTATTCTGAAAAGTAGGTCATTAATTGCTTTTCGTGAAGGAGTTTGGAGTGATGAAGCATTCAATCTTGTTGTGAAAAAAGCAGGAGAACTAAGAGATATTAGATCTGGGCTGTTTTTATTGAAAGAGTCGGTTTATTTCGCAGAAGAAAAAGCCAAGAGAAAAATTGAAGTGGAGGATGTTGAGAAAGCATTCTCAAAACTTGATGATTTCACGATAAAGAACAGCGAAGACTTGAGCGATGAAACAAAGTTCATATATTCAATAATTAAAGAACATTCAGGAAAGAAAATAGGTGATTTGTTTGAAATATACAAAGAAAAAGGTGGTGAGTCAAGCTATAAAACTTTTCAGCGAAAGATAAAAAAACTGTCCGAAAACAAATTTATTTCTACAAAGAAGCAAATGGGTGAAGGTGGAAACACAACTATTGTAGAAAAAAAACTTACAGAGTTCTAATGTCTATTTATTAATAAGAATAATCATATTAAACCTGTTATTACAACAATAGTCATTATCATCTTTTTTCCGATTTGTTTTTTCCTTTATTTGTTTCATATCAGGAATTTGTGTATAGTTCTTTCTGCTATTGTTCTTATGTGTATATTTCATTTTTTGTCCACTGGACACATAATCTTATCTTCTCAAACCAAAGAATTCCTGTGTTTCAGCTCTTTTGTAACAAGTTCTCGTCTATTGCACTGGACATTCTTGCGTCAGCTATATAAATGAATCAATCTATTTTAACATTATCGTCAAACATTGGGGTGATGCATAATGACAACAAAATTTATTGAAGAATTGTTTTACAAACAAATAAGAGATTTAACACTGAAGTCGGTAGACACATTTGATTTTCAGCACACAGATGCTTGGTTATGAGGTGAAAAAAATGATTGCAGAAGAAAAAAGTTATGATTATTATCCAGAAACACTTGCTAAAATAATGTTAGCTCACAATCTAATAACTCCTAATGAAAAGGAAGAGCTTACAAATTATATAAGGGGTTTTTAAAATGTTATTTAGAAAGAATAAATATCTTGATTGGAATACATACAAGAATAGAGTCGATTTTATAGACTTATTTTATTGGCAACAAAAAGTTCGTCGAGAAAATATTGAAAAGATATCTTTTTAAATCAATGATTCATTCTATTCTTTATGAGAATTTTAACTAAAGAAGAGTTCTTAAACTATGGTCCTGCAATTATAGAACATTTAAAAAAATCTATTTTTATATATCCAACAGATACTATTTATGGCATAGGTTGTGATGCAATGAATGAATCTCTTATTAGAAAAATAAGATACTTGAAAAAACGATTTGATATGCCTTTTTCAGTAATTGCTCCTTCAAAAGAATGGATTAGAGAAAACTGTTTAATAAATAAAAAAGCTGAAGTATGGATTAAAAAACTACCCGGTCCTTATACATTAATTTTTTCTATTAAAAACAAAGAGTCTATAGCAAAAAATGTGAATCTAGGAATGGATACTATAGGTATTAGAATACCTAATAATTGGTTTTCAGAACAAGTTTCAAAAATAGGTATTCCAATAATAACTACTTCAGCAAATATTTCAGGAAATGATTTCATGACTTCTTTAGATGATTTAGATTCTGAGATAAGCAATCATGTTGATTATGTAATTGAAGAAGGAATCATAAAAGGAAAACCTTCAACACTTGTTTTCTTGAATAAGAAAAAAGTAGAACTAAAAAAAAGATAATTAATCTTCAACAGAAAATCTATCTTTTTCAGGTTCACAATCTTCACTATATTTCTCAATTTGCTCAATTACTTCTTCATACTTTTTAGAAATTTTTTTCTCTTCAATATCAGGATCAGATATTTCGCTCTTAGAAAAGTCATTTCTAAAACAGAGAGGACATATACTGGGTTGTTTATCTTTTACTTCACATCCACATTTATTGCAAATCCAGACTTTCATGAAAGAAAAATTTCTTTGAGATTTAAAAAGTTTATTAGAACACTTTCAAACGATTTTCTCTCCAGTATCCTTATTAAAGATTTTAATTATTTCAACAGGACATGATTCAGCTGCATCTTTATTGTCTTCAAGCTCTGACTCAGTTATTTCTCCTTTTATAAAATCGGCTTTTTCTTCGCCTTTGATTTCTTTTAATTCCCAGTTATCTGATAAAGCAGTACATGCTCCACACCCAATACATCCTTCAATATCATGTTCTATTTTGTAGTTAGTCATTTTTTCATCGCTGTTTTAGTACTCTATTATTGAAACATTGTCTTTATCTTCATCTTTGTCTTCAGAAGGTTTATCAAATAAGTTAAATGTTCCTTCATTCACACTAGGAAGATCTTCAATGTTGTTAGCTTCAGATACAAATTTCAATAAGAAATCTATTGTTTTTTTAATATCATCAGCAGAGTCTTTTTTTGTATCTATTTCGATTTTCATAATAGTGTTTTTTTTCTTAAGTTTTTATATTTTTCTAAGTGGGCCTGCCCGGACTCGAACCGGGGACCTCTGCCATTTTCAAATTAAATAATTTATGTGAAGGCAGTGTCATAGCCACTAGACTACAAGCCCTTAAACAAAAGCAATAAACATTAGTTTATATTTTTTTCTTAAAATTTACAGAAATAACCTTTGATAATTAGCAAAGATTATGTTTTCAAGTTCTTTTACATCCAAGCATTTTATTTCAGCAATTTTTTTTAGACTATTAGCTATGAATCTTGGTTCATTTCTGGAAACTTTTGGGTTATGACTTAAAAAAGGAGAATCTGTTTCTGTTAATAATTGTTTTAAAGGACAAATATTTACATTTTCTTGAAATTGTTGGTTTCTAACAACATTTGCAGGTATTGATAAAAACCATTTGTTTTCAATTATTCTCTTAACTAATTTTTTCTTTCCGGAGAAACAGTGCATGACAACTTTGTTTGCTTTTTTTCTCTCTAAAATATCAATTGCTTCTAATTCTGCTTTTCTTGAATGAACAATTATTGGCTTGTTAATTTCTGAGCTTAAATCAATGAATTCCTCAAAGAATTCTTTTTGTTTTTCAAAGTTATGAACATATTTTTTGTCTAAGCCAACTTCTCCAACAGCAATAATATTGTCTTTGTTCTTTTTTATGAATTCAAGCTCTTTGTTAAATTCTTGTCTTGTTATTTGATCACATTCTGATGGATAATATCCAAGAGCCGATTTTAACAAATAATATTTTTTAGAAAGAGATAAAATTCTTCTGTTAGCTTTTGGATTTACACCATTGCAAATAACTGCTTTGACATTTTCTTCAACATTTTTTTTAATAACTTTATCAATATCTTTTTTGTATTCATCAAAGTCTAAATGTGCGTGTACATCGATAATCATAAGAACTAATTTTTTTTTTGTTTATTTAAAGTTTTTTTAAAACTTTCAATTAAATCCACGACGTATTTTCCTTCTTCTAATTTGTATATTAGTGGATGTTTTTTGAAAAGATTCACCAAGTCAATCTCATATTTTCCTGGTTTAAGAATTTTTATAGTTTCAATATCGAGAACTATTGGTTTTTCAGTATCAATCTGAGGTCCTATTATATCATAAATATCTTTTTCAATCTGAGTCTTTTCTTTTTTTGAAAGCTTAGTTATTTCTTCTTTTCTTTCTAAAATACTCTTTTTTATGTAGAAAAATAGTTTTCCACTACATTTGCAACCTTGTAAAATTTCTGCAGAGCCGTCGTCATACAATGTTCCGCATTTAACGCATTGGTGTGGTATTTTGAATCACCTTTTTGATTCCTCAGTTAATAATTGGATTTTTCCAGGATCTTGTTTAATCTCTTTAACTATTGAAGCAGGTCCTATTATTGTGAAACCAATCCTGTTTCTCATTACCAATTTCAGAAATAGTTTTCTAATAGTATACATCATATCTTTTGAGTCTGTGTTTTCAGGATTTATAACACTTATTTCAATACCTTTAAATTTATTATCTATCTCTTGCATTGTTCTACTAATTAACTCTGTTTCTTCATGGGATTTTAGTTTTCCTTCTAAAAGAACTATTTTTTCATCTTTCACAAGTTTCAAAAGTTTATTAATTCTTTTGACAGAGTTTAAATTCTCGATTTCAGTGTATGGAACAAATTGTAATGTT
>NZBB01000029.1 GCA_002686295.1 Candidatus Woesearchaeota archaeon | reverse complement strand
TTTCAAAAAACTAAAAAAATAATGCTAACAGGAAAAAATAAATTGTTCTTGCCTATAAATAAAAATATTTTTGCAAATAAAAAGATTTGCCATATCGTTATAAGAACAGATGAATTTACTGGAGTTGGAGTAAGATTATAAATAATTATTTTGGTGCAAATACAGAATTATAATTAATACTATTTTTTTCTAAAAAAGATACATATTTATCAATATGTTGTCTATTATCAATATTAGTAAAATAATTATATTTCTCAACATCTTGTTTCAACAAGCTTGTATTAAAATATTGTTTTTTTAGTTTAACACCTATGTTTGAATTAAAATACAGTCTATATAGATAACAGTTAACATGACTAAAATGTTTTCTATTATCTTTTAAGTAACTAAGAGTTTTATCGACATCACTTTCTGTTTCTCCAGGATACCCCATTATTATGTTTAACTGAGGTTTAATATTAACTTCAACACAGTTTTTCATAACTTCTACGAAACGTTTCAAATTAACAGGTTTATTCATTAATTTTAAGATGTTATTTGAACCACTTTCTAAACCAAACTGTATCCATCTACAACCTGCAGAAGACATAGCCCTAATTATTTTTTTAGTCATAAGATTTGCTGAAGATAAAGCGTACCACTTAATATCAGTGTTTTTTATGGAATTCATTAATTCAATTGTTCGTTTATGATTTGTATTTATATTATCATCTTGAAATGAAAAACACTTTGAGTTATATTTGGATTTTAAATACTTTAAATCGGTAGTTATCTTTTTAGTGCTTTTATATATTGGGCTATTATCAGTAAGAGATCAAAAAGCGCATTTATTTACACAACCATCAGAAGTCATGTATTGGATATCCCAATCTTTTTTAATATCGAAATAAAAATCGTAATCTGGACTTGATTGTGATTCTATATTATATGTGGCTAATTTATTTGAGCGAATGTGTTTATTTGAATTTCTATAAACAAGATTTGAAATCTTGCTAAAATCTTTGTTCTCATATAATAAGTTTATTAATTCACAAAGTTGTTGTTCAGACTTTCGCATAATTATAAAATCAATAAAAGTAAATTCTTTCATCAGACTATGTTCATGATTGAAAGTTCCAATTCCACCAAAAACAATTATTTTTTTAGAATCTAGTTTTTTTATGTATTTTGCAAGAATAAGAGATTGTTTTAATGATTCAAAAGAAAAACATGAAAAACAAACAATTTTTGTTGATATTTCTTTAGAAATTTTTTCAAAGAAAAAAATCATTCTTTCAGACAAAATATTTGAATATAAAAATTTATTAATTTCGTTTGTAGAAAAAGTGATTTCTAAATTGCCAAATCTCCGTAAAAAATTATAATCAATAATAAAAGGTTTAATATTAGATTTTTTTAAAGCACTAATAATTACTCCAAACCCATATGGAAGAGATTCATAACTTAAATGTTCCGAGTTTATAAGTGTTATTTCCATAAAAAAACATGAATTAAACATTATTTTTAAATTTATAGTATAATAATAAATAAAATAATCTTAATAAATTATTTAAACTTTAATCTCAATCTTATTCTTTATGAATAATTTTCTCAAAAAAAACTATTTGTTAATCATAATTTTTATTCTTGCAATATTCTTTCGTTTCTTTAACCTTGGAACTCAAGTTCTTCATACTGATGAGGCAGAGGTTTATCTTGCGTCTCAGAATATTCTTAGTTCTGGTGTTCCAAAAGGTTTTTTCAGGGTTCCTTTCTATGAGAATGCTTACTTGTATGAATCCAATAGTTCTATGTATAAGTTTGAATCAACTAATTATTACAAGACAAACCTTGTTCTCAGAAAGGGTTGGCTGCCTTACTATATAACTGCTTTTTTCTCTTTGTTTGGAAAGAGCGAATTTCTGTTGAGATTTCCGTTTGCACTTTTGAGTGTAATATCTTTATTCTTTTTCTTTAAATTAACAAAATTGTTGTTCAATAAAAGGACAGCTCTTATTGCGTCTTTTTTCTACGCTGTCAGCCCTAGTTTGTTGTTTTATGAGCGTATGATCAGGTATTATTCTCCAATGCTCTTGTTCATAATTCTTTCAGTATATTTTTATATGAAAACTTTCAAAGATGACCATAAAAAATATTATTTTTTAGGTTCTATTTCTTTAGTATCATTGTTTTACACAAACATATTGATTTTTGCAATTTTATGTCTAACTCTGCTTGTTTTTTTCCTTTATAACAGAATCAAAATTTCAAAAAACCTAATTCATTCTGATATCCTTATTCTGATTTTAATTATTCCATGGATTATTTTTACTGGATTCATATTTAATATTGAAAAAGAATCTGGCGAAATTTCTGCACCAATATTTCAATCCATAACTGCGGGAATAAATAATCAAGGAACACTTTACATCCCAATTTATTTGAGCATTATTCTTTTGCTAGCAAATATTTTTTTCAGAAAACAATTATTTAAAACAATTTTTTATTGGAAGAAAAAAACTTCTAATAATTTCATTTTTATTTATTTATCATTGTTCATTATACTTCCTTTTTTATTATCTCCTCCATCCTCTTTTGAGGAAAAACTATTCTTATCATTAATTCCTTTTTCATTAATTATTATAGCTAAATTGTTTGATTCTCTTATTAAACTATCTGATAAAAAATCTTTTAAATACATAATTATAATTTCTATAATTCTTTTTTCTTCTGTTCATATTGATTTTGCTTTCGGACAAAAAGGCCATAACTTGATAACTCCAAAAGAAATAATTAACTTAGAAAGAAATGTTTTATTTGAAGAACTTGAAAACTTGATTAAGGATCAAACAACTAAAAATCCTTTAATCCTGACTACTTTTGAACATTTTCCTTTGATGTTTTACACTAATTATTCTGCTCAGATTATTTGGCCCGTCAGGAAAAGCTTTATTGATAATTATGATGATGAATTAGTTATTATTGAAACAAGCACAGAAACAGGTGTTTCTGTTGAAGGAGTTTGCAATCATTTTCATCAATATTTGAACCCTGTTTTTTGGTGTGAAAACAAAAAGAATTATCTTGACAGGATTAAGGATTGCAAGGGTTTTGCAGTTGATGAATCAACTAATCTATATTTTTGCAAAGCAAGAAATAAATTTATTGGTGGTAGCCAGGGTTTGTTCTTTGGTGATTTTCCTGAAGCTCAACCACCTGATTTTATTTGGGACTTGGATTCTTTTCCTGTGGCTATTAATGTTGAGAATCTTGGTGAAGTAAATGTTGATAAGTTAAAAGTTGTTTTCACAGATGACTTCGGTGGTGAAGAGTTTGATTCTGAAGAGGAATTTTTATTTCAACGAAACATCAATGCTAGTAAAAAAGTTTCTAGCGAGATTATCAGCAGTTCCGAATATTTCAATCTAGGAAATGTTACTTTTAATCATAAGCTTTTGAATAAATTAATGTATGTTAATGCTAGTGTGTTGTTATGTTATCCTTACACTACTTTTGTAAGGGTTGATTTGTGTGAGGATTCATTGTCTATTTGTGGTTTTGATGTTTCTGGTGCACCTGTTCAAATAGGAAACATTAATTTTGAAGATTTAAGTTTTAATTTTTCTATTTTTAATTCTGCAGAAGGATTTATTGGAGATTTTGAAGGTTGTGGTTTGAAGAATGCTTCTAAGATTTTAAGAACTTCAAGCGATAGTTTTAAATGCACACCATTTAAAGGATTTTTTAGTTGTGAGGGTGTTTCTTCAAGGTTGAAATCTGATAATTCTTATTTTATCAATATTGATTATGATTATCAGCAGGAGTTCAAAAAAGCTCTTCTTTTGAGAAGCAAGGAGAAAAACAGGTATGATTATGAAAATTTCTATAAGGATTAAAATTACATTGTTCGTCTTATTTGTTGGTTTATTAGTATTTTTTTTATCTAAAAAAGAGACTTTTGTTCCTGAAAATTTGATTGTTAACTACTCTTATTTTGAGGAGCGAAAACCTGAAGAGCTTGTTTCTTGTCAGCTTGACTGTACTATGAATGATGGATTATTTCATGAGGAATGTATTGGTTTTAATGGATGTACAGATTCTCTTTATCTTATAAAAAAAGATTATTGTGAAGTTGATTCTGATTGCGTTGTTAATCTTGGCTGTTGTCTTAATGCATGTGATGATTGTTTTTCTGAGAAGTTTTGCTCTGTTTCCAATAAATTTTTTGTTGAAGCTCATAGTTTCAGTTGTAGGAATAGTATTCTTTGTTCTGAAGAATTTTTTTGCAAGTCTTTTTCTAAAACTGTTTGTTTGAATAATGTTTGCAGAATTATTGATTAAGTTGACAACTAGTTATTATTTTGATGCTTGTGTTTCCAAACGGCAGTTTAGCATTTATTGTCAGGTTCTTTGTTTCTTGGCTTTTTATTTCAAAGTTTTCTTTAGCACTTTTTTCTCCTTCAAACTTCATCTTCAATTCGCATTGCAAATCTTCTGTCGTTGGATTTGTTGCAACATACTTTATCAAGTCGTAATTAACACCTTCTGGATGTTCAAATTCAACGTTTGTTATCTGAACATCATATCTTGGTGTACAACTAGTTATTATTAGTAATATTAATATTAGATTTTTTGTGATTGAATTCATTTTTTATAATTCTTCAAAAAGTTTTTTAATTATCTGGTTATTTTTGTTGATTTAATTTAATGTAATTTTTTGTTTATTATAAAATCTTCGTAGGAGATCCTATTTCTATAGTTTCTCATTCTATAGTCTCTCATTTGTTGTAAGAATTGTCTTGTTATTTAATCAAAACCTTGATTTTTTACAATGTATTCTATAAGTTCTTGATGTACTCTTTATCCTTTTATTTTCATTCCTTTTAATAGAGAAATTGCTTCCATTAATTTATGTATAGTATCATAATAATAATTTAAGGTATTTGCATACTATTTTTTTAACACATATTGCTATTTTTTTAATAGGAATTGTGAATCTTTTGGTTGCAAATAGAAAAAAATAAAAAGAATACTTACAATGTAAGTAAATAACAAAAGCGAAAAAAATAAAAAGAATACTTACAATGTAAGTAAATAACAAAAGCGAAAAAAATAAAAAGAATACTTACAATGTAAGATTAGTTAAAAAAACTATTTTTCTGTAACAAAACAAAATATTTAAATAAACATACTTACATTGTAAGTAAAAGATTTAAGTGCCAGGGTAAGCAAACTGAACAAAAAAATAGAGAAAAAAATATCTAGAAATAAAACTGGCACTTACAAGAATATTCAAATCCCAACTCATATTCTAAAAGACAGAACACTCGCAGTTCTTGAATCAATAACAGAATATCTAAAAGAAGAAAAAGAACTGAGCTATCATGAAATAGCAACAATTCTTAACAGAGACGACAGAACAATATGGACCGTATACAACAGAGCAAAAAAGAAAAGAGAAACAACAGAGAAGGTCTCAATTTCTAAAACCAAAAAGATTAGCTTACCCGGCAGAATCTTCAGAGACCGTACTCTGGCTGTTTTAGAAACAGTTGTCGAATTCTTGAAAGAAGAAAAAGAAATGACATATCACAAGATAGCTGAAGCTCTAAACAGAGACGACAGAACAATATGGACTGTGTACAACAGAGCAAAAAAGAAAAGGAGGCAGGATGAAAGAGCCAAGCAATAGAATAGGATACTTGGAAAACGAATGGAAACTCTTGCATAGCTCGAAGACTGCCCTACTCTCAGAAAGAAAAAAGAAGAAATTAAACAAAGAAAACTATGAATTCCAGAAAACAGTAAGAGAAAGCGACATAATAAGAAAAGTCTACAGCAAGAAACTGGAAGAGAAACTAAAAACTGCTAAAGAAGAAATAGAAGAACAAAAAGAAATACAACGATACAAAGAACACAAACCATCAATAGCATTCGCAGTAATAACTATGTTGCTATTAAGCCTTACAATGCTAAGCAATTATGAAGGAATCACAGGATACATGACCTTCACAAAAGAGCAAACAATGACAACTATGTTAAATGAAACATTCGTAAATAATACAATCTTAGAACTTGAGTTCACAAACGCAACATCTTTGAGAATAAGTGGAACAATAATAGGTAGAGGAAAAGCAAGTGTATTGCTAGACTTAAACGGAACACTATTAACAGTCATGGACAAAGATACAAGCACAAAAGAAGCCAGCAATATAATAACAGGATTAGTGATTGGCGATGAAACAATGATGAGCATCACAGATAACACCACAACAGAGAATATAAGTGAAGAACCAGAAAATGTTCGTGAAGAAGTAATAAAGAATATCAGTGAAGAAATAGTTGAAAACATCATACTAGAAAACATAACAGAAGAAATAACCGAGAACATCACAACAGAAAACATAACAACAGAGAACATAACAACAGAGAACATAACAACAGAGAATATAACTGAAGAGATTATGGAGAACATAACTATAGAAAAAGTTACAGAAAACATTATTGAAAATATAAGTGAAAACATACAAGAAAATATCACTATAGAAAACATAACAACAGAATTAGAAGAAAACATAACAGAAATAATAATCGAGAATATAACAGAAGAAATAACAAAGAACATAACAACAGAGAACATAACAACAGAGAACATAACAACAGAGAACATCACCACAGAAAATATCACGACAGAAAACATCACAAACATAATTGATGAAAACATAACAACAGAAATAATAATCGAGAATATAACAACAGAAATAATAGAAAATGTTACAGAAAACATCACTGAAAACATAACAGAAGAAATAACTGAAATATTTGAATTCACAGATGAATGCTTTGAAACATGCTCAATAAACATACCAAAAGGAAGACTATTAATAGAGCTTGAAGGAGTCAAGTTAAAACTAGACAGCATCAAGTACAACAAAAAAGTAGATAACAAACCACCAATACAAACAAAGAAAATAGAAAACATCAGTTTCTACTATGAATATGAATTAAACGCTTCGGAATACTTCGAAGATCCAGAGAATGATAGCTTAATATATGATATAAAATCGATGCAGGGAATTAAAACAAACATAAAAGAAGGCAAGATAACTCTGGAAACAAATAAAACCAGCACACACGAAACATTTGTTTATGCAACAGATGGTTCAAGCCTGGTTAAAAGCAACAAATTCACAATAAAAACAGGAACAGAAAAAACAATTATTAACAAAACACAATCATTGCTTGAAAACACAACACAATACTCTGCTGTAATAAACAAACCAGTAAAATGGAAAAAAGAAATTAAAGTAAGCAACGCAACAGGAGAAATAATAATTGCACTGCCAGAAGAAGCAAAGAACATAATAGTAAAAGAAGAAAAAACACAGATAGAGATTTCAACAGAAAAAATAAGCGTTGTAGAAAACAATACAAGAAAGAAACTAGAACAATACGAAGTAGAGAAAAACATAAAAGATATAAGCGAAGAACTGCAAACAACGCCTGAAAATAAAGAATTAAAGAAAGAACTTAAGACATTAGAAACAAAACATGAAAACCTGATAACTGGACAAGTAATTTTAGAAGATACAAAACCAGGATTCTTAACCAGAATGCTAAAAGCATTCGCAGACTTCATAAGTAGTGCAGAAATTACAGGCAGAGTAGTTCAGGATGTACCAACTGCAATAATAGAAGAAAATACTAGTGAAGAAATAGTTGAAAATATAACAGAAATAATAATTGAGAATTCAACAGAAGAGATCATAGAAAATATCATAACAGAAAACATAACAATAGAAAATATAACAGAAGAAATAATTGAGAACTATACAACAGAAATAATAGAAAATATCACGACAGAAAACATAACAATAGAAAATATCACGGAAGAAATAATTGAGAACAATACAACAGAAATAATAGAAAATATCACGACAGAAAACATAAGCAAAGAGATAATAGAAAATGTTACAGAAGAAATAACAGAGAACATCACAACAGAGAATATAACTGAAGAGATTATGGAGAACATAACTATAAAAAAGGTTACAGAAAACATTATTAAAAATATAAGTGAAAACATACAAGAAAATATCACTATAGAAAACATAACAACAGAAAATATAACAGAAGAAATAACAGAGAACATCACCACAGAAAACATAACAACAGAAATTGAAGAAACAGAAATAAACATTAGCGAAAAAGAAATAAGCTTGATAATAGAAGATAACGCAACTGAAATAATAATAGAATATGAAACAGAAGCACCACAACTAATAGAAGAAGAAATAAGCAAATACAAAAAGTTAGTTACAATCAGTTCAAAAACACACTATGAAAATGTACTAACATACACAGAAATAACCCCTTCACCAAAAGAAAACATTGCGTTGTACTGGATACAAAATGGTTCAAGAACATTATTTAAAGATGTTAATTATTTAGACACAGATGGAGATGAATTAATAGATGTATTAGAATGGATAGTACCTCACTTAAGCAACCAAACATTTGAGATAAGCATAACAGTATTGAATGTGCAGAGTTATCCGTTGGTAGGATCATACTGGACAGTAATGTTAAACACTTCAGGAATAGCAGACCTTGAAATAACTCCATATAACCTAACAAGCTTCCTGCCAGAACCAATTGATTACGAAGACATGATGGACGACTTGGAATTCAACGACTTCAAATGTGGAAATAGCTCCATGAAAGAAGAACTATGGATAACAACAACATATGAATGTGGAGAAATAGGAAATACGACCTGCAACCAATACAATAACAAAACATTTGTCAAATACAAGGATTTAATGCAGACAAACCTATCAGTTAATATAAGTTCATTATATATCTATAATTATACTTGCGAAAACACATCATACTTGGAAGACAAAGTAAGAACGCCAGGCGGACATCACCTATTGTTTGAATTTGGACCTGTAAATGCAACAGCACATAACTGGGCTGTTAAGAATGCAACATCAACAACTGTTAATGCAACTATCAGTATCAGAAGACCAAGCGATGCAATGACCAGTATAAGTGGAGCATATATGCTGTTGAATCACACCACAACAAACACTCAAAGTCAGCATGACACAACATGGGTTTACAATTATACTAAAGACTGTGCAGAAGAAGGAGACTATGAATTATATGCTGAACTGCTAAGCCTTGGAAACAGTGAATCAGAAAAAGACACAACAAGCATAAGCGAAGCAATAACTTACTGGGTAGATGGTTGCATAATAGATGGCTCAGGAAAGACAAGCTGCACAGTACATGCAAAGAGTAAAAATACCAATAGCAACAAAAACTTTGGTGGAAAACTTGAATTAATGAATAATAACTGTAATATAACTAGTGTTAGTGGAGATGCAAACAGGTATTACACCTCAGATGGACAAGATACATGTTCAGGAACTGAATGTGGAGAATGGATAGAATTCTATCATACAGTCGGAACAAGCGACAACACAGATGAAACAACTTTTGCAATAACCTGCAGTGATGGTTCAGATGATAATACACCTATGATGTTAAACATGTCAGAAACATGCGGACCTGCAAGTTGTGGACAAGCAACTATTGGATCAGGAGGATACGATGACTGCAATGATCCAACATGTACAGATAGATATACATACATAGGCAATGACACAGTTGAAAGTCTCGGAGGATTTGACTTGATGACTTATGATATAGGCATGCTGGACACATTTGGCTGGAGCACAGTCTCAACATATAATATTGCATGGGATACAGACTCAACAGATTGTGACTGTTATATCGGAGCAACAACCTGTGAAGGAAGTAGTTGTTACAACACAGCTGGAAGCGTTCCTTTCCCAGATTCAGGTTCTAATTACAACTCTAACTGCTGTGGAGATGATAGTAATGAATATTATAATATAACAAATTATGATGTTGCATCACTTGAATCTAATCCAACAACTTCAGATGCTTGTTGTATTGCTAAAACGAGATGTGTGTATGCAAGTACCTGTTATGCAAGCACTGTAAGCAGAGCAACAATTGATTCAGACTCAGACACCGACTACTGCCTAAAAGGAGTGTGGTATGATTGCGGAAGTGATAGTGATTGTCCATCCGGCTGGACTTGTTCAGGCAGCAATGACTGTGAAGACCAAACGCCACCAACAGTAACATTTGTAAGCCCAACACCAGGACATGACACTAGAGAAATAAGCAACTCTGTAACAATAAATGTTACAGCAGTAGACACAGGAAATGATGTTGATAGTTGCTGGATAGAATGGGATGACGGTTCGCCAACAAATGATAGTATGACAAAGTCAGGTTCAGGACAAAGCGTTAGTTGTAAAATCACGAAAGCAACAACAGACGGAGATATTTACACTTACAAAGTGTTTGCCAATGATACAGCAGGAGTAATAGGTAACACCAGCTACAGAAACTTCACAGAGAATACAAAACCAGTTGCACCAACACACTCAACACCTACTAACGGTGCAAAAGTGATAGGCAATAGTCAAACAATAACTTGGAGTGCAGGATCAGATGCAGACGGAGATACAATCACATATTTCTGGTACATAGATACAGACAATCCACCAGCATCAGGATATACTTGTAATGGGTCAACAACCGGAACAACTAGCAGTGCGTGTGAAACCACAGATGGAACAACCTATTATTGGAATATTGAAACAAGTGATGGTTATGAAAATCAGACAACAACAACTGCGTGGAGCTTTATCGAAAACAGCGTTCCAACAATAAGTGCTCAAACAATAACTCCTGTATCACCAACAACAAATGATAACTTGAACTGCAGTTTCACAATAGCTGATTCTGAGAATTCAAGTTTATATGTTTATTACAAATGGTATAACGGCTCAAGCATTGAACAAAATAGTGGCATTAGTATGGCCAGCGGAGTTGAAAATTCTATTATTCTTGGTTCAGGAAATACGACAAAAAGCGAAACATGGTATTGTGAAATAACTCCTTATGACGGATATGAAAACGGCACTGCACAAAACTCTTCAGTAACTATAAGTGACAGCACACCAACAGTTACTTTAACAGCTCCTATTAATAATTCTGTATTGACACAATACACTAACAGAACTCCTTACTTTACATGGTCTGGAAGCGATGCAGACGGAGATTCATTAACTTATAAGATATGGATTGCTGAAGACTCTGGATTTAGCAATGTCAATCAGACAAGCAATACAGGTAACAATGAGTATTATGAATCAACAGATATTAAAGTCGATACTTCTTATTGGTGGATTGTAGAGGCTTATGATGGTAATTCCAGAGCTAACAGCACTTACTTCAACTTAACACTTGAATCATATGAATCAATAACTTTATTGACTAGCACTACTGACTTTGGAGATATGGAGATTGGAAATCAAAACGATACTACAAATAATAATCCTGATCCATTCAAAATAAGAAATGTTGGAAATATTTATGTAAACTTGACTCTTGTTGCACAGGATGCTTTATGGAGTGATCCTATAGCCGGTCTTGACACTGCTTACTTCAAGTTTAAAGCAGACAATGTTACTGGAGAGGAAGGCTCTTTCAATTATGTACAATCACAGACAAGCTGGTATAATATGCCAAGCTCCACAACTAACTTGCTGAAAGATTTTGATTTCCATTATTCAACTGATGAAGCAGAGGTTGACTTGTTCGTAGAAACTCCACCTGATGAAACTGCAGGTTCAAAATCCTCTACTATAACAATATCAACATGAAAATGAACATAAAAATGAGAATAAAAACTTTGATTTGGGTATTACTAATTGTTTTATTAACAATTAATGTATTAGCTCTTGGTGTAGGTCCTGTTTATACAAATATAGATTTTGAACCAGAATTTACAAATGAATATTCTTTCAGAGCTTATTCAGAAGGAGAATCATCTGTTATCGTTAGTCTTTCTGGAGACCTAACTGAGTTTATAACTTTTGAAAAAGAAAGAATAGAATTTATTGATATTGAAGAAATTGTTTTTTTCGTTGAACTTCCAAGAGACTTATCTCCTGGAACTTACAATTCCAGAATTTCAATTACACAGGCAGAGAGCTCTGTAGGAATGGTCAATGTTGTTCCTTCTGTTTCTCATAAAATATTTTTAACTGTTCCAAAACATGGAAAGTACGTGAAGGAACTCTTCAAAAAAACAGTTGAAGGTCTTAATATTGACTTTGAGAATATCGGCTTGAAAAACATTGAATTGCTTGAAGTACACAATAATTTCTTTAGTGTTGAAAACTTTTCTTTCTATCACTCAAGAAAACTCTTTGAGTCGGATGATGTTTTCAATATTTCATTAGATTTACATCCGGGAGAATATTCTCATAACTTGTTATTGTTGTATGACGGCTTGATTAAGAACATAACAAAGCATTTGATTGTTGGTAGTCCAAAAATATTGATTGATGATTTGTCTTTCAGGAATTTCAAGCTCGGCGAAATTAACGAGTTAAATGCATTGTTATCGAGCAATTGGAATGGCTTGTTAAAATTATTTGTAGAAGTCGATGTTTTCAATGAAGATGGATTGCTTGAGAGCATCAAAAGTGTTGATTTCGATTTTTACAGCGAGAATAAAGCACAGTTATTCTTCGACACAACTGGTTTTAAAGAAGACGATTATAAGTTTGTTGTAAGGGTTTTTTCTGGCAAACAAGTTCTTTCTGAGAAAGATTTTACACTGACATTAAAATCTGAGAAAGCTATTGAAAAATCTGTTGTTCCAACAAATTTAATATTTCTTTCAATTAGTATATTGTTTTTGGCATTTATAATACTTTTTTTAGAGAAGAAGAAAAAGAAAATGTAGTTGGGGGTGGGAAAAACCATCCAAAAATACAAATATTTATATACTAAAGCTTCAATAAAGAATTATTATTAAGTATATGAGGTAAATAAAATGAGTGCAGAAATATCAAAAAACACAATTGTTATATTAGTCGTTCTAACAGTCGCACTCTCTTTTTTAGGCACATGGACTGTGGTGAATGAGGTTAATAAATTGGAGAGTAACAGTGATAACTATATTGATGCACCTGCAACATCAGGAAAGGCAACAATAACTATTTTAGAAAGAAAAAGAAGTTCAGGTCAAGCAACAATAGAAATATTGGATTAGGAGGTAAAATATAAAATGAATGATACAAAAACATTGGCTCTTTTACTTGTGGCCGCAATCGTTGTTTCTTTAGGAGGAACAATGGTTAGTCTCGATAGATTAGGTCAGTTAGCAATGACTGGCAGAGCAACAACAGTAGGTACAGCAACTGTTACTATAACTGCAACATCAATAGTTGATGTGACTGACACAACAGTCGCATTTGGAAGCGATTCGTTGGCAGAAAGTAATGATGTATGTTTTACATGGAGTAATACTTCCACTACTACTCCTGCCGATTGTGCAGATGGTGGTGGTGCTTGGGGTTCTGCTGGTACAGATGTTTTTACATTTGAAAATACTGGATCCTCAACCATTGATGTAGATGTTACTTCTAGTGACAATGCAGCTGATTTCCTTGGTAGTAGTTGTTCTACTGGAAAAGCGTTTGGATTTTCGTGCAGTCCCGCTTCTGGAACAGGACAAACAACGCTTGAATTCTCAAAAGCCTCTCAAAACTGCGTAAATAATCTTGTAACAACTGATGGATCAGATACTGGTAATATGGCTTTATATGTAAATATTACAAGCGGATGTTCAGGTACTGGTAGTGCAACAATAACTTTCGCAGCAAGTTAATCTTAGTTTATTAGAAACTGGGAAAAAATTATTTTATTTTTTTTTTAATTTATTTTCTTATGATAAAATGAAACTTAAAAATTATTTATCAATATTCTTATGCTTCTTATTAATTGTTCCTTCTGTTCTATCAATGGGTTATGGATATTCAGAAAAACCTTTTCTGATTTTAGAGCCTGGTTTAACTAGGTCTTATGACTTTATGATAATTCCGACTTCTTCACAAACAATGGATTACTCTTTAATCATAGAAAAAGAAATTCTGTCGGAATACTTAACTGTTGAACCTAGCGAATTGTTAAATATTAAACCTGATGAAAAACCCTTTATAAAAACAACTATTAATTTTCCAACAAACATGGATGTTAGAGACATACCTGCTGGTCTGCATGAAGTAATATTAGCTGTCACTGAAGAACCAGAACAAAATTCTAGACAGGGAATATCAGCAAAGACAGGTGTGCGCATCAAGCATAAAATACTTGTTTTGTATGAGGGAAAACATTTACAACTAGAAGAATTTATAATACCAAATATTAATGAAGGAGATAATATACTGACCAATATTAGTTTTTCCAACTATGGAAAAGAGAATATTAATTCTATAAATGCAAAGATAGACATATTTGATTCTTCTGAATCACTTGTCACTTCTTTCTTAACAGACACAAATTCTTTGGTTTCTAAAGAAACAACATATATAAACGGACACACCATGGAGAAATTACTAAGTGGAAATTATAAAGCAGTTGCAACCGTTTTTTGGGATGGAGAAATAACAACTATTGAGAAAAACTTTCGAGTAGGAACTTTAAGAGTTAAAGTGAATGATTTTACAAAAGAGCTCAAACAAAACATTATTAATGAGTTTGAAATTATGATTGAAAGTTCCTGGAATGATCCTGTTGAAAATGTTTATGCCAAAATACAAATAGGAGAATTAGAAATAAAAACTCCTAGCACAAGATTAAATCCTTGGCAAAAAACAAGTCTAATAGGTTATCTGGATTTAAAAAACTTTGAGCCAGGAGAATACGATGTAAACATCAATATTTTCGACTCAAATCAAAATATAGGCTCAGAAAAGGGAAAAACTACTATACTAAAAAATGATGAATTACAAAAAACAGTAGAAAAACCAAAAGGATACAATGATTACAACAAAAAAATGTATGCTTTATTAATTCTAGTGGTTATAGCATTGATTGGCTTCAACATTTTCTGGATGATGAAAAAACAAAAATGAAGCTCAAAAACTTAATATTTCTATTAATATCAATTATGCTTTTATCAATAACATCAACCTTGCTTTTCTACTCTTATTACAAAGTCTATGATATGAATATATTAAATGCTGATGTAACTGTAAAAGAAACTAAAGTTGTGGGTTTCAATACAGATACAGACGCAGTACATTTTGGAATAATACCTCCATCAGGTTCTGGAGCCAGAAACATTAGCCTCACAAATATTTGGGATAAAAAAGTTCTTATATCAATAACCTCACATGGAGAAATAAAAAATTGGGTTAATCCTAAAAGAAACAATTTCATCTTAAACCCTGACGAAAATACAGAAGTTCAATTAACTATTAAAATACCAGAAAACGCATCTATGGATAATTACACAGGATTAGTGAAAGTTTTCTTCCTAAGACCTTAAAAATAGAAATTATTCAAGAAGTTCTTCAAATAACCACATCACAATAAAAATACAATCAAAATAAACACAATTTTTATATAGTAAAAACCCACACAAACAATATATGAGGAAAAATCTTACTCTTTCAATTCTTGCAATCGCATTGTTTATATCTACAATCATCCAAAGTAGTTATTTAATCATTAAAACTCAAGACATTAAAGAAGAAATGATTGTTGGTAAAGCAACTATAGAAGGAACTGCAAGTATATGTATAAATAAGCCACCAATTATTACAAATCATACTTGTAACAGTAGCTATCGTGAGAATGGCGTTTTTCAATGCAAAGTTTTTGGATCTGACCCAGACGATGATGATTTAAGTTTTCATTTACAATTTTTAAACGATGAAAATATTTATAATGAAACAACAATCTATAAAATTACAACTGATGGAAATCTAACAATAACAACTTATGATGGACAAATTGGTAATTATGAACATCTTCTAGGATTTCAAACAGTTCTTCTCACAGTATTTGATGAAAATATTGGAGGTTCATGTACTAATTTTGAAGGTTTTCTTCAATATGATTGGTTATTATTCGATGAAAATGATCCTCCTTATCTTGTAAGCCAGATACCTGATCGTGTTATCCCTATTGATCAAACAGTTGTTTTGTTTAGGTTGAGTGATTATTTTGCTGATCCTGATCCTGGTCAGGAACTTATTTACATGCAATCTGAAACATCAAGTATTATATTAACTATTCTTGGAAGTACTGATGTATTGGCTTTCTCTACCAGTTGTTCAAGCGAAGATGTGACTTTTACAATTAAAGATCCTTACAACTTGACTGCTGTTAGTAATTCTGTAACTATAACTGTTAGTTGTGAAGAAGGCAGATCTGGAGCTCCTGAAGAAGAAGGAGAAGGCGGAGGAGGCGGAGCAAGTGGTGTTAGTGGAAGAGTTGAAGCTTGTGTTTCTAACTGGGTTTGTGATCCTTGGATTGATTGTAATGAAGATGGTCTTCAAAGTAGAAAATGCATTGATACTGAAGCTTGTAATGCTGATTTTATAATCCATTGGGTTCATAGAGAATGTACTTACATAGGACCTGTTCCTTGTCAAGAGGTTTGGGAATGCAGTGAATGGGATGACTGTAGTCCTGATAACATTCAAAATAGAACTTGTTCAGAAGCTAATAATTGTGACACAGAATTAGATAAGCCTTTGAATATTCAGCAATGTTCTTACATAACTACCTGTGATGACAACATTCAAAATCAGGGAGAGACAGGAGTTGATTGTGGTGGTCCTTGTCTTCCGTGCAAAACTATTGAAGTTCCAGGTGTTATTGAGGAAGAAGCAGTTGTTTCAACAGCAGTAGTTGTTTTAACTTTAACTGCTTTATCCATTCTTTTAGTATACAATTATTTTCATAGAGAGATTAACACTTCAACTGCTAAATTATTATTAGGGCTTGTCAAAAGACGTAAAAAAAGAATATTCTTATCTAATGAAAGCGCAACTTTATTTGTCAATGATATTTCAGAGATTGGCAAGATAACGACTAAGAATATTAAAGCTAAATCATTGCAAATCTCGTCTATAGGAAGGGATTATTTTTCTGAGGTTTTTAAGATTCCAAGTATTTTTGATGAAATAGAATTAGTTGAAAAAATTAATAAGCTTCGCATTAAAGAACCTTTGAATGATATATTC
>NZBB01000028.1 GCA_002686295.1 Candidatus Woesearchaeota archaeon | reverse complement strand
TTGCACTAATTGATCACTATCAATCGTAATAGTACCAGTTGTATATACTGGGATTATTGTCTCATTTCCATTAAACACTGTGCTTTCTGTGATAGCATCTGCTACACTCATAGTCATAGAACCAGTAACATCTAGGCTACCATTCACTTTCAGGGTTGCAGCACTAAAGTCACCGGCAATTAAAGGCGTTTCAGTGTCCGAATTGGCTATAACAAGTTTATTTGATGCGGTTTGATAATTAGTATTATTACCAGCTGAAAAACCAATAAAGATATTTCCTGTACCTGTTGTATTTATCATACCTGCATTCCTTCCAATTGCCGTATTCATATCACCAATTGTATTATTGTATAGAGTTTGAAAACCAAAACCAGTGTTATGACTGCCTGTGGTATTTAGTTTTAGAGCATTATACCCATTTGCTGTGTTGTAAGATCCCGTGGTGTTATCTCTCATACTCCCCATTCCAGATGCGGTATTATAACCTCCCGTGGTGTTCTCATACATAGTCAAGTATCCAAAGGCAGTATTAAAATCTCCCGTGGTGTTATCTCTCAAACTAGAAGAGCCATAGGCGGTATTCTTTGCTCCCGTGGTATTTGCAGTTAGCGCAGCATACCCGACCGCGGTATTATAATCACCCGTGGTGATCGCACCCAAAGCGATCGTACCCACAGCAAGATTAAACTGGGCTTCATCGGTCGTGGATGATGGATCGTTCCCAATATACATCGAATAGTCCTCTATCAATGCATTCGAGAGACCATCAATGCTAGTTGCACCACCTGAAATCCCTGTCAATCCTGAACCATCGCCACTAAAAGAATTAGCCGTTACTGCTCCAGTAACTTCTACATCTCCTGGAACGTCAAGGTCGTTAGTTGTCATGGCATATGTACTCATTGTGGTAGCGGTTAGTTCCCCATATACCCTAAGGGTTTGATCATTAAAATCACCATGGATCAATGGGTTTTCAGTATCTGAGTTAGCGATCACTAATTTGTTATTTGCAGTTTGGTAGTTTGTATTATTTCCAGCAAAAGAGCCGATGAATACATTTCCAGATCCAGTGGTGTTTACCATACCAGCATTTTTTCCAATGGCGGTATTGTTATCACCCTGTGTATTGTAAAGTGCCTGCATTCCAAAAGCGGCATTATTACTACCACCTACATTATTTCGCAATGAATGAAAACCATATGCTGAGTTGTAGCTCCCTCCTGTATTATCTTGCATTGCCTCGTAACCAGTAGAGGTGTTGTAGGTACCATTTATATTTTCATATAAAGATTTAAATCCAATTGCTACACTTTTTTCACCATCATTATTTAAATGTAAGGAGTAAAATCCTAAGGCAGTATTGAAACTTCCACTTACATTGTCACTTAATGAATAGTGTCCAACTGCAAGATTATAACCACCTTCATTAGTTGCAATAACTGGTTTTCCAGAAGCCATCGCTTCTACAGGTGTAATACCAAAATCTTCATCTAAAGATGTCGTTATAAACCCTTTACAATTTGCATATAGTTTAACCAAATCTGAGAAATCCACTCCAGATAATATTTCAACATTAGAAGGTTTTATTTTATTTAAAAAATAAACATAATTTTTCATATGAGTCGATTGTTCAAACGATCCCACAATTATTAGTTTTTCATTAGGTAAATTTCTAAAAGCATCCATTTGCATTTCTATTCTTTTATGAGAAACTAATCTATTTACTGATAACCAGAAATCCCCATTTTGTTCATATCTAAACTTTGAAGTTTCAACTGGAGGATTTATTACCACTGAATCTCTTTTAAAATATTTTTTTACTCTGTTCTGAACATTTATTGAATTACTAACAATTTTGTTTATGTGTTTGACTTGTTTTTTATTCATAAAACGATTATAACTTGACCAAATATTGAACAAGGGAACTTGCCAAAAATTAAACCGTAAAAGTTTTTGTTTAGTATAGGAATGTAAATCCCATATCTCTCTAATTGGAGAATGACAATACCACATGTTGGGTTTGTTATTTACACCAGCAGATATTGCCCAATCACCATCAATAATAAAATAATCATATTTGTTTCTTAGATTAAGTTTTTTGAATTTCCAATTTGTTAATTGCTGTCTGAAAGGTGCGTTTAGTGGCACAGTACCAATTGATCTTGGTTTTATGTTAAAACCTTGTTTTTCAATAGCATCTTGACTATAAGAAGTAGTGTAGATATCAGCCTTTAAGTCTCTTGCAAGAGTTAATCCAACTCTCTCTGCACCGCCAATATTATCTAAATAATTATGGATTACTGCTACTTTCATTTTCTTTCAATTCCTAAAATACTCAAGTAAAAAACATTAAACACTAATTGAACTCCAAGTATAGTTATAGTTGAAGCAACAATTGCGAGTTCAGGATTGAAAAAACCTTTTAAATCTGAAGAAATCCAATTAATAATCATTGTCAAACCAACCACCATCCCTAACAATGAAACAACGCCGCCAATCATAATTCCTTTTTCAAAAGTTAGAAAATTTGTTAATTTTTCCAAAAAACTGTTTTTTTCTTTAAGTACTGCAAATAAAAAAACTTTAGCAAAAAGAGTTAAGAAAATTAATTGAAATCCAAGTATTGTAAGCATGGTACTAAAAACTAAGGTATGAATTCCTAGATTAAATCCTAAAATAGTTGATGTTCCCGAACTTGTTAAAAGCATACCAATCATTCCTAATAAAAATATTATTGCACCAGGAAGAAAAAATAGGTGTGCAGGACTATAAAGAAGCATGAATCTAATATGTCTCCAACCATCTCTAAAACTACTAAGTTTAGACTCGCCAATTCTTGGATAATAATGAATTGGAACATCTTTTATTCTGAGTTTATTTTTTACTGCTTTGATAATCATTTCAGAAGCAAATTCCATCCCTGTAGTTCTAAGCTTTAGGTCATCTAAAGCGGATTTTCTTATAATTCTAAAACCACAATGAGTGTCTTTGACTTTGGCACCAAAGAAAAGTCTTAACATAAATGATAAAAGAGGATTCCCTATATATTTATGTAATAAAGGCATAGAACCTTTCTTCAAATATTTTCTTTGACCCATAACAAAATCATATTTTTCAATATAAGGTAATAATTTAGGTATCTCTAAAAAATCATAAGTATCATCTGCATCTCCAATAACAACAACATCGCCTGTTATTTTCTTAAATCCTTCAAGATATGCATTTCCATATCCAACTTTGTCATGCTTAACAACAATTGCTCCTTTTTTCTTAGCAATCATTGGAGATTTATCTTTAGAAGAGTCTGATACTATTATCTCATAATTCCTTCCTTTCAAGACTCTTTTTATCTTATCTATGCAAACACCTATTGTTTCTTCCTCATTCCTACACGGAAGAACTACTGATATTTTCTTCCAAGACTGTTTGTTTAAACTCATAAATATTGTACCTTCCTTTTTTATACAACAACTCAATACTCTTATTATATACAAAAAATTCTTTGTTTTTTCTAGTAAAAGAATTATTTTCTAAACATGCATCGTCTGAATTAATTAAATTTGTGAAATCCTTATTCGTTATGACTACTGTAACATTAAAATTTTTAGTAATAAAAAGAGTTTCCCAACAAGCATCTGCATTTACAAATTCAAAATATTGTCTTCCCCTAAATTTACCTGTTCCAAGATTTGCTCCTTGAATTCCAACAACATGATTTTTACTCATTGGATAAATTGCAAATGACAAAAGATTATTTGCTAAGACAACAATCCCTTCTTCATATTTTTCATCAACAAGTTTTATCGCTTCTATTCCTTCTTCATCAACAAATATTAGTGGAACTAGATTTAATGAATCTTTGTCTGCTATATTTTTTTGTTCTACAATATTATAATAATCTTTGTATGAAAAAAACAATACAGGCAATAAAACTATTATTGGAATTATAGGGTAGTATTTCTTAACTTTTTTAGTTAAAGATATTCTTATAAAGTTTAAAACATAAAAAATTCCTACTGCAGACAATGGAACAATGCTTAACATGAAGTAATAAACACATCTTTGGTATCCTATTAAAATTGTGAAATGCAAGATTTGATGGATGAGTATATTTAGTAAGAATATAGCGGGCATTATCAATAGTATTTTTAATCTTTTTTTAACAGTATAAAAAACACCTGCAACTGCAAATAACAAATTTAATACTCCTATTGAAGGAATCAAATTATAAGTTATTGTACCCATTGTTCCAAGTGTCCATTCACTTTTGAAAATCAGTTCTTCTAAAAAAGAAATTGATTTAAGAGAAAAGAAGAATAATATTGATATTATCAATAAAACACTCCAGAAAATTTTTTGTTTTTTATAATTCATATTTATAGCATAATATACTAATGAAACACTCACCATTAAAACTGTTACAAATGGATATATGAAAGCAGATATAAGCATAAGAAGAAACAATATTAGCAATTCTTTATAATTAGTTTTTGACTTAATATTTATCAAAAAATAGAAGTATAAGAATATCATGAAAAAACTCATTGTAAAAGGGACAAAAAACCACGTCCCCATCATATTTATATTGCTTTTCAGTGTGGAAAAGAAGATCATTGATAAAAATCCGATGTAATCATTCGTTATTTTTCTAATAAACAAAAATATGAATAATGAAGTTATAACTGCGAATAGTGCTGGTAAAAACTTGTAATTAGCAGATGGCTCTGTGTTTGTTAGCAGAAAATGCTCTGCAATAAATATATGAAATCCTGATTCTAAATCACGATGAAAAGTTTTTTTTTGAATATAAGGATTCACAAACCCTATGCTTTTAGAATCCATGACATAAACTGCCTGTGCTAAATGAGTCCATTCATCACCATGCATTGGATAATCATATCTTAGATGTTCTCCTTTCAAGTACTTACCATCAGGTGATTGGTAGACTCCATTGAAATCATAATGTACTTTGTATATTAAGAAGAATATGAATGCACAAAGAACTATCAAAGTTAAAGCCAAAAAAACATCATCTTTGTTAAAATTGAAGCTTTTTATTTTCTTATTTGTTGATAAAAAAACAAATAATGATAAGCAAAAAACCATATCTAAGAACAACAGATTATTTCTTGTCAATAACTGAAGAAAACCCAGAATGAAGCCAAAAAAAATATTAATCAGAATGCTAAAACCAATGCTTAAGATTACTTTATCAAGCCAATTTTCTTTCAATAATAGAGTTATAAAGAATCCTGGCAAAAAGTAAAGTAATACAAATCCTATTATCTCATTCAACAATTAAAAAACCTCCTTGAATAAAAAAGAATTGTTTAGTTATATAAATTTAACTACAACATTAACTCAAAACTTCATAACAAAGATTCTTGTAAACTGCCAAATTCATATCTTCACATAATTCTGTGTCAATGTATCTCAAAGCCAAAACTAAAGCACCTATATCATTTAATTCCCATTCTGAAAGGTTTGAAGTCCCATGAATTTCAATATAATCCATTTCTGTTGATTGAATGTCTTTGTATATTTCATAATTAACAAGTCTTATGCATTCATATTTAATAGACTCTAAAACTATTGAATAACATTTATTTAAATTCTTATTTTCGACTGCTGAAAAAATATTTATTACATCTGTGTGTTGAGAAGATTCTATGCTTGTAAATCCTGTTCTATACCAAAAACATTCTTCTTTTAATTCATTTTTTTTTATTCCATAACAAGCATTTAAATTTGTTCTTAAGAAAAACCTGTTAAAATAATCCATATCATTAATATGAGTGTCTTCTTCCGGTTCTTCTACAAATTGTTTTGATTGTTCTTCATCATATTTTTTAAGAGCTGCCTCTTCTTTATTCCATATATCTATTTGCATTTGTTCATATTCCTGTTTTTCTACGCTTAGGTTTTCCATTTCTTTTTCAACTTGTTTTTCCCATTGCTTTACAACAATTTTTTGTTTAAGTTTAGGCAGAAGAAATATTGCTGAATAGATTAACAACAAGAATATAACTATTATAGCTCCAATAATCATTATTTTTCTTTCTTTTTCAGATAACATTTTTTCACCTCATATTGTTGCTAAAAGATTACCTGCATTCTCAAGCACACATCTACCTAGTATTATTTCTCCTGATTCTGTGAATGAAGCAATGTCCATTTCTGAATTTGGATCTTTTATTATTAATTCCTTCCTATCTATTTCAGCTTTTGAAGGCATTCTTACCCATTCAACTAAATTCTCTTCATTTGATAAATACAAGTTTCCTTCATAAGTTATTGCACTTACAAGATTGTCGTTGCTGTTTCTCATTTCAAAGTTTCTTTCTCCTATTGGAGGAGTATTTGTTATTTGGCCTGCAATAGCAAGTATTCCTGTACTGTCAAATGCAGCAATAATTTCTTCATCATACATTATCTTTAGGTTTTTATTTGTTGAATCAAAAGTCAATAATTCACATGGGAATGTTCCTTCATCATCAATCTCAAACAAAATATTTGTTCCCTGATCATAGAATGACAAGTATATCTTTCCGTAATTATCTGTTTTTCTAACTCTTTTTCCATTATAATCATATACATATTCTATGATTTTTCCATTTGACTGAGTCATGCTTACTAGTTTTCCTTCTCCATCATATTCAAAAGTTTTTGTTTCCCCTGAAGTACGATTTATTTTTGATATTATATTTCCACTCATATCATAAGTGTAATTATACTCTCCATCAGATTTCAATGCATTCGTTCCATAAAAATACTCATAATTATAAGTTGTTGTATCAATTGTTTTTGATTGTCTGTTTCCTGCAACATCATATGTGTATTCTAATGAATAACCTAAATAATTATTATCTGTTGAAACTGTTAACCTATCAAACTCATCATACTCTAAGTCTAAACTCTGACCACCCATATGAATATAATCTAGATTCCCTACATCATCATAACCATACTCTTCATTTATAAAACCTAAAGGTGCTAAAGTATCTCCTTGATTATTTATTGCACTTATCTCTTCAAGTCTCCCCATATCATTGTAATCATATTCATAATATATATAATTATTTTGCAGACCAAGATATAATCTATCAAAAGCATCTGTAGCAGTATATTCATATTTTGCAAAGTAATCTGATGAAGTGCTTACTCCATCAACCAATACTTTTTCAATATTACCAAGATTATTATATAGATAATTTGTTATTGTTCCTCCAGGATCAGTTATTGATATTACATTTCCAAAATCATCATACGCATAATCTGTTATGTAAGTATTCTCTAAGAATGGTGTATCAGAATAATCTTTTGTAAGCTGGACATTATCTATCCATACTGCTAATGCTCCATCTACATATGGTAATAACACTCTTGCATATTTTGCGTTTATTGGTGCTTGTAAAGTAACTTTATGTTTAATCCATTCACCATTTGTTGAACCTGACTGCTGAGAATTAGCTATGCTCAACCAACTACTTGAAGGTTTATCATCAACATAAGCTAAGTATATCTTGTTTATACCTGTTCCTGAAGTTTTAATCCATGCTGATAAAGTGTACTCTTCTCCTCCTTTTACTCTTACATATTGAGTTCCTGCAGAAGTTGGTTCTCCTGGAAGATGATCGACTTTCCAGCAAGCAGAACCACCTGAACATTCATCATAAACAATTGAAAACCATTGTGAATTAGCGTATGCAGACCAATAATGAGGCTCAATAGTGTTTTTAACTAATTCAAATCCAGGATTTACAAGCATATTTATTGCATTATCAGATTTGATAGTTCTTATTATATTTCCTTTTAAATCATATATGAAATGTGTTGCACCTGACTCATCAAATACTCCGCAGATTTTCCCCCATGTATTGTAAACATCTGCTGTTCCGCATTCATCATCGTAGTAGTATTCAATTCTTAGTTCACATTCTAATTCATCTACTGAACCATCACAATCATCATCCAAACCATTACAAATCTCAACACCAGTAGAATAATCATATTCATATTGATTATAATCTATAGCCCCATCACAGTCAGTATCAAAGCCATCACATACTTCTGTTCCTGTTGAATAAGAATATTCAAAGATCATCATTTCTCCATCGCAATTGTTATCGTTTCCATCACAAACTTCTGGATTAGAATTAGGATACTCATATTGATTGTTATCATTGCAATCTGTTGCTTCTCCATTGCTACAAATTGATGCTCCAGGATTTCCAAAACCATCTCCATCCTGATCATTACAAACACATACTCCTTCAGAATTAAACACTCCTGAAACTTGTCCTCCATAAGTGCCAAGACTACAAGATTCTCCTTCATTAAAACCAACAACATCCCAACATAAAGCGCTTCCTGTATTTGAATCACAACCAAAATCAGTACTACAATAATCAGAGCAAACAACATTGTTAACTGTTTGATAAGTTGAATCTGATATTGCAAAAAATGGCTTTGTTTCATCATCCAGTATTTGAGGTCCTAACAAAACATTACAATAATCATTGTATAATCCTATTGGATTACAATTTGCAGTCCCTTCATCAATTAATCCATCACAATCATTATCAACACCATCTTCGATTTCTTCAGCGATAGGATTTACAGATGGATCAATATCATTACAATCATCATTATTATCAACATATGATTCCGGTTGAGCACAAGTTGTTTCAGCAACTCCATCATTATTTCCAAAACCATCGGAATCAGCATCTAAAAAGAATACTTGAGTACAACAAATACCTTCTGAACTAATGAAACCAAATTCTGTTACACCACCATAAGCGGCCAACTGACATTCATCTCCTTCAGAAAACCCGCCAACTGTATTACTCCAACATAAAGCTTCGCCAAGTTCATTATCACATCCAAAATTCTTTGAATCAACACCACAATATTCATCACAAGTAACATCACTTTGAAGAGAAAAAGAAACTGCGTTTATCGGAAAAAAAGATTTTGAAATATCATCAACTATTTGATCTGCGTATAAAACATTACAATAATCATTATATAATCCAGCAGCATTACAATTAGCTGTTCCTTCATCAATTAAACTATCGCAATCATTATCAACATTATCTGCTGTGTCTCCTTCTATAGGCAAGTTAGATGTTTCATACCAACCCCATGAACCACCAAAAGATTTTGTACAGGTCCAATCAGATCCACCACCATACACTACTTGACAACCTACTCCATGATTTGAATCAGTACATGTTTGCCAATTATTCTCATAACAAAGCCACCCACCACCTGGACTTCCACTTGTCAAAGAGCCAGAAGAAAAACAGTTACCAACAGGACTTCCTGTTACACAATCAGTTGATTGCTGACAGCAGGCATCCCTACTATTATCTGTGAAGTCAAAAAACACTTCACTTGCATCATCACCACAACAATCATCCTGTATTGCCTGAGAGTTACCAACAGTATAATCAAATAAGCCACTACCAAAAGCATCTCCACCATAAGCTGCGTTGTTTAAACAAGAATATTCACAAGCATCATATTCAAAATTTTCATCTGCATCATCTACTCCATCACAATCACTATCTATCCCATCACAATACTCTGTTGACGGAAGAATGGCATTACAACTAGTCCATACACCATCATTAGTACAAGATTCTGATCCAAGAGTGCAAGCTCCAACATCTGTTGTTCCACATTGATGAGTTAAATCTTCAGAACCATCCTGCACATTATCACAATCATTATCTAATCCATCACATTGCTCAGTACAAGGACCACCATAACCACAACCCTGATCATAAGTAACACAACTACCCCAAGAACCCCAAGAACCTCCTACAGTACAAGACCTAGAACGAGAACCAGAATAACACTCACCAACATCACTACCACAAGACTCAGACTGAGACAAACCCTCATTATAAGTTCCATCACAATCATTATCAAAACCATCACAAACCTCAGAAGGCATACTACCAGACTGATACCAACCCCAACTAGAACCATCATTAGCACATTTCCAATCACCATTAGAAGCACACTCATTACCAGAACTACAAGAATTCCAACTCCCACCATAACATAAAGTTTCTCCTCCAGCACCACCACTAGAAGGAATATTAGAAGCATAACAACGACCGATGGGAGTTACAGAAACACAATTATTTGATTGCTGACAGCAGGCATCCCTACTATTATCTGTGAAGTCAAAAAACACTTCACTTGCATCATCACCACAACAATTACCATTAGTTGCCTGTTGATTACCAGGATAACCACCAACATTATCAAATAAACCAGCACCAAAAACCCACCCACCATAAGCACATTCTCCAGAATCAGTATCAGGATTTGCAAATACAAAGCTTGATTGAATAGGTAATAAACTAACAATTAACATTAAAAATATTAAAAATACTATCTTTGAGATTTGTTTTTTAGTCATTTCTAATAAAACACCTCTCTAACTCTTCCTAAAGAGTCGTAATTATAACTCATTATTCTATCTCTTGCATCCTGGCTTAAAACAACTTTTCCACTTGAATCATAAACAAAAGTTTTTTCATTAGAATCAGGGTTTGTTGAAGATATTATTTGGCTCATAGCATTATATTGATGTACTATTTGATATGAATCGTAATGGTCTGTATCTGGGAATGTAACTAATAATAAATTTCCTAACACGTCATATTCATAATTATAAGTATTTGTAAAACTTCCTGTTCCACAAACTCCAGATGTTAAAATAGTTCCTGTTGATTGATAACAACCACTTGGACATGAGCAAGGATAACTATCTGCTGAACTACAACTATTACATTGACTTATACTTCCTCCACAAGTTTCAGAATAAGAGATTATTGTTCCTTGCGGTTCAAAACACCCGCTTGAACAGAAACACCAACCATTTGTATCGCAATTGTTACATTCATACAATGTTATTTCAACACTTCCTAGTTCTCCATGCTGTCCTGGAGCTCCAAGTCTTGTATCTTCATTAGGATTTGGTCCTCCTTTCCCACCTTTACCTCTTTCAACACTATAATGTCCTAAACCACTTGATTTAAGTGGAGAATTAGAATCAACTATTGAATTAATAACTATTATTCCTCCATCTCCACCACCACCACCACCACCTGCAGAACCAGAAGATAGATGATCAGTATATCCTCCTTTCTTTCCATCGCCTCCATTACCTGCATCTGCATAAATATAACCACTACCTGACAAATAATCTGCTATTATTTCAACATATCCACCACCACCACCACTACCTCCAGCTCCTCCTCCTCCTCCACATCTTCTTTGTCCAAAAGTAGAATCACAATCACAACAACTACCCCAAGAACCCCAACAAGTATTGCCTTTACCATCTGTACCATCATCTCCATGACCAGCAGATGCTTGAATGATTCCGTTTATAATTACTATTCCAGAAGCATCAATTATTATGCCTCCACCAGCATAACCTCCTGTTCCTCCACAACCCTTATCACTTACACAACCACTTCCTTGAGATTTTGAACAAGATGTACTTCCACTTCCTTTTGTTCCTCCATTACCACTGATTCCTTTGCTAGCTTGATACCAATCACCATATGTACCTGCCCATAAAACTGTTCTGCCTGCATGATTGGCATTTCCTCCTGAACCAGCCCAGTGCCTTCCTGTTCCTCCAGAACCACCTTCTGCCCTACCTCCACCACTGGTTGTTGCAGAAGTTTTAAGAGTTAATGTTACGCCTGAATTAATTGTGAAATCATCAAAATAAAATGTTGGAACAATATCCCCTCCAGTTATTGTTTGAGAAGTTGTAACTGTACAATCAGGTCTGCTTCCAGAATTTTCACTTGAAAAAGTTCCTTGAGAACAAATTATTGTTTCTCCACCAGAACTTCCTCCACCAGAACCGTCAGAAGAACTGCAACTCCAAATAGTACTAAAACCTGACCAATATCCAATACAGCTGTCAAAATCTTCACAACAATTATGATAGATTGAATCAGAAACACAGCTCTCAGGACATGCAACTACTAAATTAGCATTAAAAAATAATAATATTAAAGCAAACAGTATAAAAACTGATACTTGAACAATTCTTTGTTTTGTTTCTTTTTCTTTTTTCATTTTCAACATGGAGGTGTTTTAGGCAAGTTTTCAAAGCCTAATAAAAGATAATTTCCTGTAAAACCTTGCTCTACGCTAATTATATTTCCAAGCAAATCATAAGTGTATCTTGAAACACGATTCATTTCATCTTTCACAGTTATAGTTGGATAACCATCTTTACTTCCATAAATATACTGAATATTTGTTCCATCAAACAAGATTTTCGTTTTCACCAAATTTAGCTGACCATCATAATAATGATACTCTGTGCAAGCAGTTGTTGGTGTATCAGTATAATAATCTCCATTAGTGGCTGCAATGAATGGTTTATAATCTCGATATTTTCCATGTGCATTAAACTCTTTCATATACACCAACCAATTGTTTCCTTCAACCCATTTCTGAACTTGAATATCTTGACTCCAACCATCTGTAAATGATTTTGTTTGCATGTAAACTCCAGAGCTCAACTTTTGTTTTGTAAGTCTCCAATTAGGATTTGTCGGGCTTTCATAAGAATGATAGATTATTTCTTCAGATGGATCACTACTTGTGTCTCCTGTAATAATTGTTTTAACAATGCTTAAATGACCATCATACTCATAAGTCTTTGTCATACCTTGCTCATCTGTCACACTTTCTATTAAACCATAATCGTTGTAAGTCTTTGTCCAAGTAGGGTTTGCATCACTTCCATAAGCAGTGTTCCATCCTTTACTTGGAAGAAAAAAATCAGGATTATATCTTATGAATACTTTATTTCCTTTAGAATCTTGTGTTTCTAAAGATTGTCCATAATCATCATAAGAATTAATTAATGAAGTTGTCATCCATTCACCCACATCATCAACTCCATCATCATCTAAATCTTTCCATGATTTAGTTGTAGATAAATAAACTCTTCCACCACCAAAGTCTTCATAAATTAATTTAGATGCGCTTTTTAGATTACCATTTGCTATTGAATCTTCATAAATTCTTAAAGTTCCAGGAAGTGCAAATGCACCATTAGTTTCTAATTCAGGAACATAATTGTAAGCATAATTCATTACTTGTAATTTATCTTTGTCAAAATTCTCAGATTTTATTATTGTAGGCATACCTGTTTTAGGGTCAAAAGCCAGATGACTAGTTATTGTCTCATAATAATTATTTGTATTAACATCATAAATTCTAGTACTAATACTGTTTATAATCATAGTTGCTGATTTATAACCATAAGCCTTATCCTTAAGTCTTCCCGGATAAACTATTTCATCATTGAAAAAAGTGTTTAATCCATGAAGTTTTATTCCTCCAAAACTATAATCAAAATGCTTATTAGTCGTGAATTCAACTTTTTTCTCTGATAAAAGACCTTTTCGACCCATATTTTCATCATCGCTATAAGCTTCCTTTTTATATTCAAGCCCTCTTCTTAATGCATTGCTAATGGTTCTTGCAGTACCCATATAATCATTGCCTGGAGCAGCAATTGAAAGTTTTTCATCTTCAGCATTAAAATCAATAATCCCTCCGGTGTTTTCTGGTGTGCTATCAGTTGTTGTGAAGTATCTTTTAACAAATCCATTTATTCCTGTAAGTTTTTCAGTTACAACATTGTAAATAACTCCTCCACTAGTATAAGGACCTCCTGAATGACTTGGTCTTCTTGTATCATATTCTGATTCGTCTGAAGGAATATATGGAACCACATCTGCTGATCCAGAGGTTCTTACACATCCAAGCTCTTCATCGTACATTGTGTAATCATAAAATTTTGCCTGACAATCACCAATTCCATTACAAGTTAATTCGCTTTTAACCCTTAAACCACCTCCAAAATTTGAATAACATGAAGGATCATCTCTTTGTCTTGCATAATAATTTTTATGAGAAGGACTGACCGGATCAGCCTCATCTCCTGGTGCTGTAAACCATTGATCTTCCTCATAAACCCATTGAGTTGTTGCACCTGTCGGCCAAATAACTTTTTTCAGTGTCCAAGCATCTTTTTGTGAGTTGCCAATAGAATCAAAAGATCCTCCGTAAACAACACTAATCTGAGAACTTCCTGGAGCATTATGATAATCTGCAGATCCTAGATAAAAATAAAAACCATAAGCATCAATTTTGTTTTTATTATAATCAACATTATGACTACGCATATGTAGTTCTGAGCTTTCTGAGCTTCCACTATAACAAGTAAAAACCCCATCTCCATCCTGATCATTACAAGTATTGCCTGTTCCACATTCACTGCTTAACTGACATGGAATAACTGTTTCAATATTACAATCACTTCCACTCTCACAAGGATAAAAAGCAATAACATAGTTTATCATGCAAACTAATAAAATCATCCAAAACAATAATTTAATTTTTTTATTCATTTTAATATTTAAAATATGTTGTCTTACATTCACTGCCTGAAGCATCACAAACAGCCACATTATTCAAAGTGTACACACCTCCATTAATGTTGAAATAATTATCATTACCAGGAGAACCTTCTCTCAATAAATAAGTATCTTCATCTGAAACTCCCTTGTTAAAAATTACTTTTCCAATCACAACGCTAGAGCTTCTTGTCTTTAAGTCTATTCTGTCAAGCTTATAAGGATAATCAGTACTTGTCTTTGTTCCTGAACAACCACAATTTGGTGTTGCACAAACAAAACTATTAGGTGTACAGGTCCATGTATCTGCGTTTTCACCATCATATTCCCCACTAGCGCAATCATAAGAACCAGTACAACAATTATTAGACGAAGATCCATCACAAGTATATGGACAATCCCCTGGTGGAGGAATATTAAAACTCATTGGCCCATAATAATTATCTTTAGGATAATACCAATCTGGCTGTCCTTCTCTTCCATCTGCTCTTTCTGAGATAAAAAATTCTGCTTCATGCGTAGGAGTAATTATTTTTTTTAGATAACTAATATCAACTATTGATCCTGACCAAGATTGCATATTTCCACTATCCATATAATCTGGTGTTCCATCGAGTTTATTGCTATAACCAAAACCACAATTTGCATCATTACCATTATTATAAGAGTGTTTCAAGTCGTATTCAAAAGCAACCCAACTGCCTTTATTACTCCCTTCTGAATCTAATGGATAAAATTCATCTCCTCCTCCATCAATATAATCAGGACTTAGTATTGCTGTTACCTTCCAGTTAGTTATATGAGGTTCAACTATTCCATTGAAATCTCTTGTGTGATAACTCCAATCGCTACTTATGTCATCATCATATTCTCTATACGAAGCTGAAACCCATGTTTTTTCAACACTTCCTTCAACATCAGGATGCCCATAAATATATTTTTTTCCACTTGAACCTTTAACTATAAACATTTCAATGCTCCCATCTACTGCAAGCACAAACTTTATATCAGTATTTTCCAAAGAAGGAGTATCTGAAAGATAGAACTTTGGAACAAGAGGTGGATAATTCAAACCAACAAAATAGTCAGGTGTTACTTCTCCACCAATTATCATTGTTCCTGAAACATCTGGACCACCAAGATTCCACATATCTGGCTGTCCTCCATCATGATAAAAATAATTGTCATCACTATAACTTTCCTGATAATGAGGTGAGTATAGAAAACCATTTTGTTGTGATAATCTGGTGTATTCTCCTTCTTCTGCATGAGTTGATCCACCAGATAAAGAACCTGATACAACTGTAGAAGCCATAGCTGCACAATTCTTAAAAGACATTGCTCTTTGAGCAAGATTTACGAACTGAGCTATTTCTGCAGACATTTTAATATTTTTAAGAACTTCTCCAAAACCAAAAGTTGCAGCAGAAAAAACTACATCTGTAGCTACAGAATTCCAATCAATACCACCAGTAAAATAATACTGAGTAGCTATTGATGATATTAATGCAAATGCTAAAGTAGCAAGAAATTGAGTGGTTGTAGAAGACCAATCAATAAACTGCATTATAATTGCTACTATAAAAAGAATTGTTGCTAACAAATAATCCTGTACAAAACGCTCCCAAGCAGATCTTTCATCTTCCTGCCATTCTTCATGTATCATAATTACATTTGTATGATCATTATCTTTCATATCATCAGGTACACCAACGACTGAACGAGAAATCTGACCAATGCTTAATCCCCATCCAAGACCAACCCATGAAGAAGT
>NZBB01000027.1 GCA_002686295.1 Candidatus Woesearchaeota archaeon | reverse complement strand
CTCGCATTCCATGTTATCAAGAATATTGCTCCATCACCAGTTAACAATGACATTACAAAGCAAGCCAACAAAACCCACCAGTTATTAATAAGTATATCCAAAAATAATGGGGTGCTAAAAACAGCCCCTCCACTTACACCCCTCATCTCCAACTGCTCCCTGAACAGCTGGTTAACCTGAAATGATGGCAAAATTAAAGCACTTATAGCATAAACCAGGAATATTCCCAAAGCAATATACAAATATATTTTCACAAAATCCTTGTTATTTTTTAATAATTCTTTAAAACTAAATTTTTTCTCTTTATCCTCTCTTCTTTCTTCTATAGAAAATAATTTATACAGCTCAGGCAATATCAAAAGAGAAGTTATAGCTACAGCCACTAAGGCAGGGTCAGAAGGAAAAAGAATGCCTGCAATTATTATTGCTATTATTGAATAGCCTACTCCAAGCAAGAATGCATAACCTGCTTTCTTCTCAAGCCAATCTTCTGGAAAAAGATGTTCTAAAACCATTATTAACACACCTTTCTAGTTTTCCATTTCTTACATGCTCTATCCCATGAAACATCCATTTCCCAGTCTATACAATCCTCTTCATAAATAAAATTCCATGAATTACAGGTCATTTCAGGATTCCACGAATACTTATTACAAACCTTATATTCCACAAAACCATAATCAAGACAATTAGGAATTGATTCATTATCCCAACCCCAATCAGCACAATATTTTTGTTCTGTACAGTCTTTTGGTTCAATAGTCTGAGTGATTGCCTGCCCACCAATAGTACTTAGTTGAAAATCAACAGGCAATATTAACCCTATAATTGCAACTATTGCCACTATCAAAACAATTGCTAAAGAATATTGTTCCAAATTCATATTTTAAAACTTGTGCCTTTAAAGCTATTTAAAGTTTTTTATTTTTCCAACTAATTTCTGAATTTTCCAATATTCTTAAGAATTTTCTTGACAACTTCTTCTACAGAAAGATTGGTTGTATCAATCACTAAATCATAACCTTTTTCTTTAAAAGGATTTATATCATAATATTGTTCATATCTTTTTATATCTGATTTTTTTCTTTGAATAAGCTCATTTTTTGCATTTTCAATATCAATAAACTTTTCTTCTCTGCGATTGTCTTTTAGAACTCTTTTAGCTCTTTCTTTCAGTTCTGCGTTCAAAAAAACCTTGAAAGACAGAGGTATAAAATGATATGATAATCTTCCATCAATTACAAAATCATCTTCTTTCTTGGCTAGTGTTGATTGAAATTCATCAACTTCTTTGTCTGTAAAAAACTTTTTTTCTCCTACTTTATTAAGCTCTGAAAGAGTTATTCTCTTGCTAAGAGCCATTTTTCTGCGCATATCACCAATTGAATAATGTTTAAAATCTAATTTTTTAGCCAATATTTTTGCAACTGTACTCTTACCAGAACCAGCCATACCACTGATAGTTATTATCATACTTCTTTAAATTTCAGAATTAGTATTTATATTTTATTATCTTATGAAACTATCAAAAAAATATTTAACTTCACTACGCAAATTTAATTTATTATAAACATTCTTAGAGTGTTCAGCAACAATAACATCATAAAGTTTTTTTGAACAGTAATCCTTTCTATCATCCATACTTAATGAAATATATTGTTCATCATGCTTCAATTAATTGGCAGTTTCTCCAACTAAATTTAATTTTTTTCTTAGAGAAAAATTATTGAAATAAGCATTTGTTTTTTTTGAATTAAATGATATATCACATATCGAACTATACAAATCGTTTGTTAGATATTCTAGTTCTCTTCCTTTTAAATCTGTTTTGTTATGAACTCTTAACATTAAAAGCCTTTTTGAAAATCTAAATCTCATCTGTTATTTAGAGAATCTTAGAACATTATATAAATTTAATTAATTTCATATAATTAATTTCATATAATTAATATTTTATATGATTAATTTTATAAATAAACAATTATTCTTGGATATTACAAAATTAACTTAAAAAAATATGGAGTGTTAAAAATATGACAAATGACCAAGTACAACCAATATTTATTTTACCTGAGGATTCTAAGAGAACTACCGGGAAAGATGCACAAAGAATGAACATTAGTGCAGCAAAATTAGTTGCAGAAACAGTTAGAACAACTCTAGGACCAAAAGGAATGGACAAGATGCTTGTTGATAGCATGAACGATGTAACTGTTACAAATGACGGTGTAACAATCCTTGAGGAAATGAACATTGAACATCCAAGTGCTAAAATGATTGTTGAGATTGCAAAAACCCAAGAAGATGAAGTAGGTGATGGTACAACAACTGCAGTTGTTCTTGCGGGTGAACTTTTGAAAAAAGCTGAAGATTTACTTGATAAAGAAATACATCCAACAGTTATATCTAAGGGTTATAGGTTAGCATCTGAGAAAGCTCATGAAATCCTAAATAATTTAGCTGAAGAAATTTCAGAAACTGGAAATGTATTAAAGAAAATTGCTGTAACAGCTATGACTGGCAAGGGAACAGAACATTCAAAAGAGCACTTAGCTGAGATAACTGTGAATGCTATAAAAAGAATAAGTGAAAAAACCAATAATAAATTTAAGATTGACACTAACGATGTAAAGATTGAAAAAAAAGTTGGTGGAAGTGTTGAAGATACTGAGTTAATTGAAGGAGTTGTTATAGATAAGGAAAGAGTTAGTTCTAGCATGCCTCATATAGTAAATAATGCTAAGATTGCATTAATTGATTCTGCTATTGAGATTAAAAGTACTGAAACTGATGCGAAAATAAGCATAACTGATCCTGAGAAAATGCAGTCATTTCTTGAAATGGAAGAAAGCATGTTAAGAAAGATGGTTGATAAAGTTTCTTCTTCAAATGCAAATGTTGTTTTCTGTCAAAAAGGTATTGATGATTTAGCTCAGCATTTTCTTGCAAAAAGAGGTATATTTGCAGCTAGAAGAATAAAGAAAAGCGATATGGATTTACTTGCAAAGGCTACAGGTGGAAAAGTTGTTTCAAATCTTGATGATTTATCATCTTCAGATCTTGGAAATGCAGGAACTGTCGAGGAAGTTAAGATTGGTGATGAAGGCATGACTTATGTTAAGGATTGCAAACAGGCAAAAGCAGTTACAATACTTATTCGTGGTGGCACAGAACACATAGTTGATGAAGTAAAAAGAGCTATGGAAGATGCTATAGGAGATGTTGCTGTAAGTCTTAGAAATAATAAAATAGTGGCAGGAGCAGGTTCAACTGAGATAGAACTTGCAAAAGGAATAAGAGCTTATGCTGATTCATTATCTGGTAGAGAGCAATTGGCTGTTCAGGCATTTGCAGAAGCAATGGAAGTAATTCCAAGAACACTTGCAGAAAATGCTGGACTTGATCCAATAGATGTGATAACTGATTTGAAAGCAAAGCACGACCAAAAAGTTAAGTGGGCTGGAATAGATGTTTTTACAGGCAAGATTATTGATGCTTGGAAAGACGGCATTCTTGAACCTTTGAAAATAAAAACTCAAGCAGTGAGTAGTGCAGCGGAAGTTGCAGGCATGATCTTAAGAATTGATGATGTTATTGCAAGTTCTGGCGAAAGTGGAAGAGGAATGCCTCCAGGCGGAATGCCACCAATGGGCGGAATGCCTCCGGGAATGTAATTTTTTCATTAATTTTTTAAACTCTTTTTCTTTTTGTAAATATTCATGAAGTTAACTAAATTTGAAAAAAAGATTCCTAAAAAAATTTATTCTGTTTTAAAGCTTAGAGGATTTGATGATTTAAGACCTTGTCAGACAAAAAGTATAAACAAAGGATTGTTTAAGGATAAAAATCTGGTTGTGTGCACTCCAACAGCTTCTGGAAAAACATTGGTTGCAGAATTGGCTATTTTAAATGCTATTTTTCATGACAAAGGAAAAGCTATTTATGTTGTTCCTCTGAGAGCCTTGGCAAGCGAGAAATTCAAGGATTTCAAGAAATTATATGGTAAGCATTTCAGAATTGCTATTAGCTCAGGAGATATTGATAGTGCAGATTCTTATCTTGAGAAATATGATTTAATAATAACGACCAGCGAGAAGCTTGATTCTTTGATAAGACATAGAGCTAAATGGCTATCTCTTGTAAAGGTTTTGATATTGGATGAAGTTCATTTATTGAATGACTCTGGCAGAGGTCCAACTCTTGAAATATTAATAACTGTTCTTAGGAAAATGATTTCAAAATTACAGATAATTGGTTTATCTGCGACTATTGGCAATCCTGAAGAATTAGCTGACTGGTTGAAAGCAAAGTTAGTGCTTGATTTTTGGCGTCCTGTCAGGCTTGACAAAGGAGTTTACTTGAATGAGAAAATAGAATTCTAAAGGTCTTTAAACACTCTTCCGAATAAGCTGTATTTTGTAATTGAAAAAACAATTGCTGCAGCTGAATTTAAAACTATTGGTACAATATATGGTTCTTTTGTAAGATAAAGTATTCCTTGTACAATTAATGATATACCAACCCAATAAAACCCTAAAAATATCCATGCTCCAAAATAATTCCATTTGAATGCTTTTGAAAAAATTTCTTTAATTTTAAAAGCATCACTGAATTCATATTTTCTAATAAAGAATAATATAGCTATTGGCAGTATATAAGTAAATAATAATATAACTATAAATAAAATAATTATTTTTTCATAACCTATACTATCTTTAACTATATTTGTTATTTCTTCAGGGGCCATATTAGGTGTTAGTAAAGGAATGAATTGCCATGTAAATGCAATTAGTAAAATTATTAGTGGAATAAAATATATTATACCAATAACTAATACTAATAATCCTCTGACAAAAAGATTTCCAAAATTATTCCATTCTGGAAGTTTGCGTTGTTTCTTCATCGCGGTTCTTGCACATTCCAGTTCATAACCTAATGCAAAAAATCTAGTTATGATGCTTACAAATGGGATAACATAAAACAAAAATCCTATCCCTAATTTTTTAAAATCTGAGAATGGTCTTTTTAGTGCATCAATATATTGATTCATAAATAAAGTTTTTAATTAACAACTTTATAAATTTTACTATAAAACTTTTGTTCCTACTACAGAATAGAAAAATTTATATAGTCTTATTCTCTTTTTAATCTTGCTTTTTAAAAGAGCTAAGAGGTTGGTAAAGATGTTGAAAAAATTATTTATTATAACATTTCTTTTGTTATTGTTAAATGCTTGCAATCAAATAGAAGAAGATTTAATAACAGGAGAAGTAATTGAGATAAATCCAGAAGAAGAATTAATAGAAGCAGATATTGTTGAAGAAACTGAAAAATACAATGACAAAATGGTTCGTGTTGAAAAGATGGAAGGAGATATAATAACTTTAAAACCTGATGCATATGATCCTGATGGAGATATAATAATATATACATTCACAAAACCATTTAATGAACAAGGTATATGGCAGACTAATGAAGGAGATGCAGGAGACTATGTCATAACTGTAACTGCCTCTGATGGAGTATTATCAACATCAGAAGATTTATTGATAGTTGTTTCACCAGTAAACAAAGCGCCTGTAATTGAATGCAATAAAGAATTATCATTCAAAGAAACAGATCTTGTGAAAATAGATTGCAATATAATCGATCCTGAAGAAGACGAATTAACAATAAAATATTCTGGATGGATGAATAGCACGGAATATCAAACAAGTTATAATGACGCAGGAGAGTATGAAGTATTAATAACAGCATCCGACAATGAAAGAACAAGTTCAAAAACACTGAACATAATTGTGAAAAACTTGAACAGAGTTCCTGAAGTTTCAGATATAGAAACAATAGAAGTTGAGGAAACAGAAAAAGTAGTTGTGAAAGTTGATGCAAGTGATTCTGATAAAGACTCATTAACATATAAATATTCAGATCCTCTTAACAAAAATGGAGTATGGCAGACAAAACTCGGCGATGCAGGAACATACACAACAAAAGTAATAGTTTCTGATGGAACAGGTTCTGTGAAAAAAGAATTTGAAATTGTGGTTTTATTAAAGAATACCGCTCCAAGCCTAGACTTTATAGAACCAATAACTGTTGATGAAGGAGAAATCATAACTCTGCCAATAAACACATATGACAGAGAAGGTGACGAATTAACAGTTGATATCAGCGGATGGTTTGAAACTGAAACTTATACAACTACTTACGAAGATGCAGGAAACTATACTTTAACAATTAATGTATCTGATGGAAAGCTTACAAGAAGTCAAACTATTGAAATAATAGTTAACGATGTCAACAGAGCACCAGTATTTATAATGCCTGGCTAAAAATAGAAGGTGAAAAAAAATATGAAATGGATGATAGCATTAATAATTTTGTTGGTTTTCACATCTTGTACAAGAGAAATAGTAGAAGAGAAAGAAAAAATCATGGTAGAAGAAGAAGAAAATTTTGAAGTCATAGAACTAAGACTAAATAATGATTTATTCGAACCAAATACTATTGAAGTAAAAGAAAATACTCGTATAAAATTCCAGTTTATGAACACAGACAAGTACACTTTTTCTTTACCAGACTATGGAATAGCAGAGAAAGTTAGCAATAATCATCTTGAATTTGTTACAAATAAAAAGGGAACATTCACATTTGAATGTTTCGACTGTTTAAATTCTGCAACAGGCATTCTAAGAGTTGTTTAGAGTTTAGTTGACTATTATTTTTCGAAACTTTTAAATAACATTAAATCTAAGAATATACATTTAAGAATAAAATAATAATTTGACAATGGCCAAGAAAGGAAAAAATAGGAGTTTTGGAAGTTGGGCGTTTCTGATAGGATTTGTGATAACAATTTTTTTTGGATTAGTAGGAATTACAGATGTTATTGCATGGATACTTGTTGTGTTGGGGCTAATAATAGGATTCTTGAACGTATCTAAAAAAGAAACAAAGAATTTTTTATTTGGAAGCACAGTTTTAGTGCTTGTCAGTGCTTTAGGATCTGAAGCGATGAAGATAATTCCTATTATTGGAAATGTTCTAAATGCATTTTTACTGTTATTTATACCTGCAACAATAATAGTTGCTTTGAAATCAGTTTTTGAACTAGTTAAGGATTAACTTCTTCTTTTAATTCTTCGAATAATTTTTCTTCATATTTATCCTTGTATTTTCTAGCTAAGTTTCTTAATTCTTCTTTATTCAAATCAATTTTTTTATCTTTTAAGATATGATTTGTTTTCCCAGATGTTAAAAATTGCACTAACTGAGTTACATTTTTTGGATTCTTGACTTTTCTGCATCTTTCAAAATCTATCATTACAGGTTTTTCATTTCTTATAATGATGTGTTTGAAAGGATTTGTCAACTCATACTTGTTTATACCTAACTTATCAAGAGATCTTGCCTGCTCTAAAGATTCCATTATGACTTTAACAATCCCTTCTTTTTCAGCTCTTTCAAAAAAATCAAGTATTCTTTCGCCTTGAATGAATTCCATTATCACCTTATTATTTTCTTCTTTCAATAGTTTTGGACCTATTTTTTGTTCATTAACTAGTTTTAAGAATCTTGCTTCATTATGAACAACATTTCCAGCTTTTGTTTCAGGATTAAGTTCTTTCACACACACTTCTTTACCATCCACTGTTGATTTATAAGTGTAAACTTTTCCTCTATGTCCTTTGGCTAAGAATTTCATCTTATTTTATAAACAAATAATTCTTCAAAATGAAGTTTTTGAGTTGCTATTTGTTTATATTGATAGTTTTCTTCATTTAAAATAGTATCTATTTTTTCTTTTTTAGAAAAAGAGCTGAATAGCAATAGTATTTGTCCTTCTTTTTTTAAATGTTTTTTTGCTTGTTTTAGAAAATTCTCTATTAATTCATATCCTTTTTCTCCACCATCTAACTCTACATCTTCATATTTTGATTCGTTTGGTAAGTATGGAGGGTTGAATATTATTAAGTCAAATTTTTCTTTTATGTTGCTGAACAAGTCACTTTTTCTAAAGTCTATTTCTTTGTATTTCTTTTTACAGTAATTGACTGATTTTGAGTTAATATCAACTGCGATAACTCTATCAGCATACTTTACTGCTTCTTCTGCTTGAATGCCTGAACCTGTACCCATATCAAGAACTATGCCTTTTGCATAGTTCTTTATCTGTTTCTGAAGAAGAAAGCTGTCCTCTCTTGGCTCATAAAGACTCATCACATAATAGAAACATATTTATATTATAAATTTTATGAGATTATTATGAAAAAGGAGTTGTCAAAACTTACAAAGCTTGCAGAAGAGAGAAACATTCTTGCAAAAGAGAGAACTCTTTACTCAGAAGAAAGAACATTTTTATCAATTACCAGAACAATTGTTGCAATAATAGGGATATTCGTATTTGTGTTTAAAATCCTGATAAAAAATGAGTTCTGGGCGGATTTTACAATAATATTATTCATGATATTAGGAATAATAATTGCTGTTGAAAGACTGCACACATTCCATAAGAAAAAAGAAGAACTTAAAACACTTGAAGAAAGATTGGAATAAAAAAATTATTTCTCAGCTTTCTCCTGCTTTTCTTCCTCAGGAGATTCATCTGCAGGTTTTTCTTCTTCTTTGTTTTCCTCTTCTTCTTTTACCGGCTCTTCAGAAGGCTTTTCTTCTTCCTTCTCTTTCGCATTTACTTCTTCTTTCAAAGATTCATCCTTTTTCTCTTCGACAGGTTTTGCTTCAACTTCCTTTGGAGCTTCTTCTTTAGCTTCACTTTCAGGTTTTACGTCTCCAAGAGAATCTTTTCCATGCTTCAATACTTTCATATTTATCTGTGAAGTTTTAGAAATAATTGTGTTTCCAGCAACTCTTCTTCTCAAACGAGTCCCTTTTCTTTTATGCCTTGTCCCTACACCACTATATATAAGAATTTTCTTTCTTGCAGTTCCACTAACATCTTTCCTCATCGGAAAACCACTTGCATCTGAACCGCCAGTTATTTCAAATTCATAACCATTTAATCCAATCTTATTGCCGTTTATTTTATCGCCAATTTTTCTCCTTAGAAATTCTTTTGCTTCATCACCAGAAAAATCTTTTTTGAAAGTCTTTCCAGATTTGGGGTCTCCAATACTAACTTTAAATTCCATTTATTCATCCTCCCAAGGATTCTGTAAGGTTTCCCTCCAAACATCACTTAAAATAGTGTCCTCAGCAAAACAATAAGAAAAAATGTTTATTTAAAAAACTTTTCTAAATCTCTTCATCCTGAACATATTTAAGGTTTTTCTTCATTGCAACATAAGCCTTTCGTAACTCACTACCAATATAAGCTGCGTGTTGCATAGTTGTTACCCAACCATCTTTTATTATTTTATAGTATAAATCCTCGGGATTAAAACCAAAGTAATCGGCCAAAACACTTTTATTAGGTGTAAACTGACCTTTTTTCTGTAATTCATTAATTTTCATAACCCTAACTTCAATTCTATCGTCTTTAATTCTTATCAAAAAATATGTTTTCAAATCAAGATCTAACTGTTTTTCAGTTCTTGGTTTTGCTTCAATCCAATTAGACGTCATTAAAAAAAATTTGAATTTAAAACAATATAAATATGTTTCGATAATTTTATAATTAAAACAACATTCAAAAAAAATTAATGAAAAAAGTGAAAGTTGTTTACGACAGAGATAAATGCATCAGTGCTGTAACTTGTGCAAATCTTAATCCTGAACTATGGGTAATAAACAGAGAAGATGCAAAAGCAGATTTGAAAGGTTCTAAAAAAGAATGCGATAAATGGATTCTTGAAACTGAGATGACTATGTATCTACAAATGGCTTGTGAGCAATGTCCAGCAGATGTAATAGAAATATTTGATTTAGAAACAAATAAAAAATTGTTTTAGTTCTTATAAGTTAATTGTTTTTCAGACTCGTGTTTATAATCTATAAGGTGTTTGTTTTCAACTTCACACCCGCCACTTATATAAAACATAAAAATTGCCGATAAACCAACTGCATATGAAAGCTTTCTAATCTCAGGATGAATAGAAACATATTTTGAATTTATTTTATTTAGAAACTCAACAGATTCATTCATAAAATTAGGGAAATCTTCCTCTATAAAGCAGTCAATGCTTGATGAAAACCTATCTCTTAAACTCATAACTAATAATACATATTTTAATATATTTAAGCTTTGTTGTTTTTTTGTCTAAAATATAAGAATAGTCTTACAACTGCTATTAGTCGAGAAAAAAATAACAATTTATTTAAATGCTTTACTTTTTCTCAAAATCATGGCTAAATTAAGAAAAGCAGTTGCTTATAGGCGTATAGAAAGACCTTATACTAGGAAGAGCAAGTATAGGAGCAAACAGTATGTTAGAGCAGTTCCTCATAATAAAATTGTGAAGTTTGATATGGGTAATTTAAAGAAAAAATTTGATTATAAAGTGTCTATAAAAGCAGGTGCAAATTTACAGATAAGGCATAATGCTTTGGAATCTGCAAGGCTTACAAGTAATAGGATGTTGGAAGCTAATTGTGGAAAGAATAGTTATCATCTTAAACTGAATATTTATCCTCATCATATTTTAAGGGAAAATCCTTTAGCTTCAGGTGCTGGTGCTGATAGGATGAGTACTGGTATGAAAAAATCTTTTGGAAAAGCTATTGGTTTAGCGGCTCAGGTTTCCAAAGGACAGATTATCTTCGAAGCATCTGTTAACGAACAATTCTTGGATATTGCTAAGAAAGCTATCACCAGAATAAAACATAAACTTCCTTGCAGTTGTAGTGTTGAGATTAAAAAAGTATAAATAGCTATTTCTTCATATACTTCATATACTTCATAAATTCATTAGTTATTTTCTTTTTCAAAACATCCAAATCAGGTTCACATTTATTCTTTTTTAGAAATACACTTGTTTTTTCACTTGGAAGAATATCTGTTTTGCTCAAGTATAAAATTATTGGTTTATCAAATTTCTTTAATTTTTTCAAAAGCTTTTTCTGTTCAGCCAACGGATAAGGCTCTGTTATGTCATAAACATAAATAAAGATATCTGCACAATGCTTCATTGCAAGGTAAGCTGTTTTTTCAATATCATTCATCTTATTAATTCTATTAAGTGTTCCTGGCGTATCTACAAATTGTATTTTTTGATATCTAAAAGAAAAATATCCTGTATTCAAAGTCTTTGTTGTAAAAGCATAAGGTTTTATCTCAGGTGTTGAGGTTGTTAATTTACTTAAAAGTGTTGATTTGCCAACATTTGGAAAACCTGCAATTGCAACTGTGAAAAGTTCTTTTATAGTTGGAAAATCTCTCATTGTTCTTCTTGATTCTTCCAAGAAAGCAAAGTTCTTTGATATCTGCTTAAATACTGATGAGAGTCTACCATAATAATTTTTAATATCTTTATTCATTATAGCTCTATCATCACATCTTTTTATTTTAAGTCTGTATAGAGATGTTAATTCAGAAATTTTTTTTCCAGCCCAATTTATGGCTCCAAGAGATTTTTTAAGTTCTTTATAATCAATTGTTGCATTCACTAATCCGAAATAAAAATCGTTTAACCCATCTATGTTTGGAAAACTTTTAGTTATTGAATTTAGTTTTGTGGTTAAGACTTTTCTCACAGTATCTACTTTTTCAATATTTGCTGTTTTTTCCTTAAGAAATTTATTAGTTTTCAAAGAACTTTTTTTTATTGAAGCTCTTTTTCTGGCAGCTCTAAAAGCTATATCTAAGTAAAAAGATGGTTTATCAACCTTTGGTATTGAATTAAATGACATGATAAAAGATTATGGTGCTTGTTTTTATAAATCTTGTTCAAACGCAAAATTTATAAAGATTCTAATTGAGAATTAAAGTAATGAAGATTGAGTTAAAAAAGAAACCTAAAAACCCTATTATTATTGAGGGTTTTCCTGGTTTTGGATTAATTGGTACAATTGTTACTGAGTTCTTGCTTGAACATATGAATTGCG
>NZBB01000026.1 GCA_002686295.1 Candidatus Woesearchaeota archaeon | reverse complement strand
TTCATTTCAAAAAACAAAAAATAATACTTCAGAAACATTTATATAAGAAAAAAAGTGTTCTTTGCTTATGACTAAAATAATAGACCCTTATGGTTCTGAGCTTGTAAAGGATTATGGAAATATTATAAAAAACTTCGGACTGGAAATATTTGATAGTTCTACTTTTCCAAAACCAAACAGAATAATGCGAAGAAAAGTTGTTTTTGCAGGACGAGACTTAAAAAGAATCACAAAATGTATTAAAGAAAAAAAGCCTTTTTACGCATTAAGTGGCATTATGCCAACCAATGAAACAATCCATCTCGGTAATAAGCAAGTAGTTGAAAACTTAAAATATTTTCAAGAACAAGGAGCAATAACATTTATACTAGTAGCTGATTTGGAAGCTCAAGCTGCAAGAGGTTTAAGTCTTGAAGAAGGGAAAAAAAGAGCTCTAGAGTTCCACATACCAGCATATATTGCACTTGGTTTAGATCCTAAGAAAACAATTTTCTATTTTCAATCAGAAAACAAAGAAGTTATACATTTTGCTTATGAAACTGCTAAAAAAATAACTCTTAATGAATTTAAAGCTATTTATGGAAGTGCAGATCCAGGTAGAATAATAAGTGCAGTAACACAAATTGGAGATATTGTTTATCCTCAATTTAAAGAGCCTATGCCTGGAATTATTCCTGTTGGAATTGATCAAGACCCCCATATAAGATTAACAAGAGATGTTGTTAACAGAATGAAAGATAAAAAATTTTTTTCTCCAAGCTCTTTATATCATAAATACACCCCTTCGCTTGATGGAAAAATAAAAATGTCGAAATCAAAACCATTATCTTGCATAAACATTCCTGAAGATGAAAAAAGTGTAAGAAAGAAGATTATGAGAGCAAAAAGTGGAGGTAGAGCAACACTTGAAGAACACAAAAAACTAGGTGCAGAAGTTGATAAATGCATGGTATTCGAACTATTAAAGCAACACCTTGTTGAAGATGACAAAGAATTAGAACAAATTTTCAAAGAATACAGCTCAGGAAAGATGAGTGCGGGAGAGATAAAACAACTTGCATGTGAAAAAATGGTTTCTTTTATGAAAGATTTCAACAAAAAACTTGAAAAAGCCAAAAAACAAGTTGACAAATTGAATTTTGTAAAGTTTTAAGAAGAAAAAATATTTAAACTACTATTACAATTATATTTTAAGAGGTGAATTAAATGTTTAAAGTAGCTCCTTTACACAGCAGTTTAATGTTAATATCTATGTTTGGATTTATAATGAGTGCTTTTTTCCTAACACAACCTGTTCTTGCAACTTGGGCTTTTGCATTTTTAATAGTTTTCGTGCTCATATTTATATCAACAATTATCAGTATGAGTAAATTGCCAATACATGGAGAAGATTCATTATCAGATCTTGCAATCCATAAAAAAAAACGAAGAAAAAAATAATTTATTTCTGCCCATATGATTTATCGAATTTTTCCTTGGCCAAGTTTTCTTTCCAGTAAATAGAATGAGATGCTCTTTTCTCAAATAACGCAATTGCAATGTTTATAACATCTGATTGAAAATCTTTCAAATTTTTTTCTGAAAATATCTTTCTGGCATCTTCAACACATTCTTTCATCAAAACTATATTTTCATCATGACAATTGTTCTCAGTATCTTTTTCTTCTTTCTTTGAAAGATACACTTCTTCCCATATAGTATATGTGCCTTCTGTTTTAGGGAAAGATTTTGAGAAAACCATTTATTAAACTAATAATTCTAGATTTATAAATCTTTAGAAAGTTTTTCCGGAAGATTTCTGTCTAAATATAGTGATGCTACAATTATTCCTAATGCTATTAAGAATGCGTTTAATATAAATAGTTTTTCAACACCATAAACCTGCACTATTAATCCACTAAACAAAAAGCTTACAAAACCTCCTGCCTTTGATATTGACATAAAAGAACCAACAACTTCTCCTTCTTTATGAATTCTTTCTCCAATATCCGACATGAAACTCCAAGCAGATATGTTCCATATAGCTCTTCCAAGACCTTGAAAAAATAAAAATAACAATATTAATGAGTATGAATTAACAGCTGAAAGAAGAAACAAAAAAAATGCATATATTGCACAACCAAACATAGTTAAAGTAGCTCTTCCAAATCTATCTGAAAGCATACCAAAATAGAATTGAAACAAATGACTTAAACCAAAAAAAAACAAAGCAACACCTATATAAGTATATGATAAACCCAATTTTTCAATAATATACAATGGCAAAAAAACATTCATTGCAGGAACAGAAGCATGCATTACAATCCCTAATATGGCCATCCCTTTTAATTGTCTTATTGAGAAAAAAAAATTAATCTCATCAAAAAGATTGAAATCTTTTCTGGAAACTCTTTTTCTAAAAGAAATTTTTTCTTTAGATACAATAATGAATGATAACAATAACAATAAAAAAGCAGATAAAATGAAAGGCGATCTAACAAATATTTTATCGGCAATAATTCCACCAATAACAGGTGCAACAATCGCACCTATATGTGTAAGACTAAAACTCCAACCAGCATATTTTCCTCTTTCCTTATTTGACAAAGAATCTTCCACTTTTGCAATGCCTACAAACATCACTGAAGATATTGCTAAAGCATCAAGAAACCTAGCAATTAATATAACTAACCAATGAGTATCTAAAAGATACAACGCCATAGCAACAATTTCAACTATTAATCCAAGCATGATAACCCTTGTTCTGCCTATATCATCACTTAAACGACCCATAATAGGAGAAAAAAACATAATTGTAAGAGGCAAAATTGAGAATATCAAACCAACTTGAAAATCATCCAATCCAAGACTTTTAACATATGGAGCGATAATTGGATGATATAAAAATATGCAAAAAGTGAAGAATATATTTATACCAGTAGCTCTAACAAATTCTCTATGATGCATCTTTACTTTTCAAAAATCTCCTCTTTTTCATGTAAAGCAATAGGAGATTCTCCACCATGCCAAGTAAACCTTGGTCTAATTCTCATAGGGTACATTTTTTCATTTGTATCATCAAAAATAACTGCTGCACCCTTTAATCTTGGAAGATTATCAAGCTGAACATCCAAACCTTCACGCATATAAGACTGCATCAACATTCCTAAAGCGTCAGTATCTATTTTTGCAGTTATCCTATGTGAAATAACTGTGTCTGACTGAGTCAATACATCAGTGTGTATTTTCCCTGGCTGTTGAGTTGCAAGTATTAATGATATTCCTGGCTGTCTTCCCTCTCTCAAAATAGTAACTAAAGGGTCTGTGGCCATTGTCTTGCCCTTAACAGGAAGGAATTCATGAGCTTCATCAATAACAAGCCAAACTAGAGGAAATTCCTGCTTGGCTGATTGCTCATCACCAAAATAATTAACAGATTTATGTATTTCTTCGTATTCTTCGTTCTTTTTTGCAATCATTCTTTCTATGAATAGTTTTTGTGATATCAATCCTATGACTAAATTCTTTATATTCCAAGAACCAGGCATCGTCGCATAGCAGGATAAGTCAAGAACAGTTACTTGACCACCCTTAGCCAAATCTTTTAAAGAGGTTCCTTCCTCATCAAATACACCCCATTTATTTGCATTCAAGAACTGGTTTTTAGCTGCACCTCTAACATCCTTGTTTGAATTTTTATCATTATCAATAACTTTTATTATATCTTTAATATCAAAATCTTTTTTTAATTCTTTAAGATTATATATAACTCTTTCAATTAACACACCTGCAGGTTCATGAGGATTAATGCTAAAAGTCATGTTCCAATCATTCGCATCTAATTCAGATGGTTTTACTGAAAAAGGAAAATCAGTTGGTATGCCTTTTTTCTTATAATCATTGAAATAACCTTTAGGGGTGTATATTTGCACATCCAAACCTTTTGATTCCAATTTCCAATCATCTAACAGATTCTTTTCTTTTTTATTCGGATACTTCATAGTCCAATATATACCCATTGTGTCAAGAATTATAATTGAAATGTTCTGTTTTATCTCTAAAGGAAGGTCTGCCATACCCTCTGCAATTACACCCATGGTATAACTCTTGCCACTTCCCCTTTTTCCGCACAAAAAAACAACATGAGATCTTATCATGTCAAGACTTATTTTATTAGCCAAAGAACTTGTCTGACCCATTTTAACATAATGTTTACCAATAAAAATAGTTCCTTTAGAACCAAATTTCTTTCGGTCTTTTTCACTTCTGCCAACAACCACATCATACATCTTAAATTCTATAAGTGTTGAACTAATATAAAAATTTAATTAAAATAATATTTTGAAATACAAATATTTATAAAAATAATGCTATTCTAAATCGAAAAAAATAAAAAAGCGGTGAAGAAAAAATAAGGTGATTTATTTGACAAGAAAAAAAACAACTCGTAAAGTTTCTAAAAAAAGAGTTTCCAGAAAAAAAGTTCAAAAGAAGAGCAAAGCAAAATATTTTGGCTTGGCAATAATATTTATTGCAACATTCTTAGCTTATATATTCCTAAAACCTTCAGAAGAAATAGTTAATGATGAAGTTGTTGCATTTGTCAATGGAGAACCGATTTACCTGGCAGAGCTGGAATCAGAGCTTAGTAAACTTCCTCCACAGCTATTACAAACACTTGATCAAAAAACAATATTATCCCAATTAATAGATAAAAAACTATTACTTGTTAAAGCTTTAGAAACAAGCGTAGATGTTGATGAATCAATTAATCTTATTCTTGAAAGCAACAATATAACTGTTGAAGAATTAATTACTAATCTTGAATCACAAGGAATTTCAATGGAAGATTTCAAGAACCAGTTGAGAATCTTTAATTATCTTAATCAAACAGTATTCTCAGATATAAGTATCTCGGATGAAGAACTTGTTGAATATTATGAATTAAACCCTTCAAGTTTCATTGTTCCTGAAACAGTATTTGCAAAACATATATTAGTTTCGAACAATAATAGAACCAATGAAGAAGCTTTAGCTTTGATTAATGAGATAAAAGCAATGTTTGAAAAAAACAATTCTATTTTCTGTGAATTGGTAACTCAATACTCAGAAGATCCTGGTAGTGTCGCTAATTGCGGAGAATATCCTGCTTTTGGAAGAGATTCTAACTTTGTTGAAGAATACAAAGAAGCTGCTTTCAGCAATAAAATTGGAGAAGCAAGTATTGCAAAGACCCAATTTGGATATCATTTAATATGGTCTATTGAAAAAACTCCTGAAAGAATTGTTGAATTGAATGAAGTAAAAGAACAGATAAGAACTGCATTGCTATTTGAGAAGCAGAAAGAAGTCTTCAATGTTTATATCAAAGAGTTAAGGGCTGAAACAGATATAATTAACTGCTTTGAAACACCCAATGTTGAGTTATGCGGTTCAGAAAAAGAAGAAACAGAAAAAATTACAGAAACAAAAGAAATTACTTCAGAAAACGAAGATTTTTCAGAAGAACAACCAAACTCATTAGAATCTTTTGCTGACTGCTTGACATTAAATGATGTTAAGATGTATGGTGCTTATTGGTGTAGTCATTGTGCTAACCAAAAAGAACTGTTCGAAGATGCATTCAAAAAGATAACTTATGTTGAATGTGCTATTGAAGGAAGTAGAGAACAGACAACTGTCTGTAAAGAAGCAGAAATAAAAGGATACCCTTCATGGGATATTAAAGGAAAGATTTATCCTGGAGAACAAACTCTTGAACAGTTATCAGAATTAAGTGGTTGTCCACTATAAATAAACGATATGTTTATAAATTGCCCATCATTTCTGCTAAGTGTGTGAAAGGGTCCTTTTTCGAGTAGAACCATTGGTTCAGCGATGAGATTGAGACACCCTCACATGTTTCAGCCCGACACAGAGAGTACCCATTCGAGTGCGACAAAGTCAAGCTATGAAACTGGGGGTTGGTGCTTCGGGCAACAAAAATCAAAATTATTACAATCATCAAATCATTTAAGAGCAAGTTCACTTAATTCATTATTAATTATTTCAAATTTAGAAATATAAAAAAACTTGTTCTAGAAGTATAAAAAAATTATTTGTTTTGATTGAAAGGAGGAGATAAAAATGGCAAAAATAGCACAATCAGCTGCAAAATATATTATTCGTGCAGAAATAAAGATAGAGGGAGTAGTAGATAAACCAGATGTTATAGGCGCAATATTTGGTCAAACAGAAGGTTTGTTAGGTGAAGATTTAGAACTAAGAGAGCTTCAAAGATCTGGTAGAATTGGAAGAATAGAAGTAAATGTTGACACAAAAGGCGGAAAAACAACTGGAGAAATTATAATTCCATCTTCTTTAGATAAAGCAGAAACTGCAATAGTTGGAGCATCACTTGAGATAATTCAAAGAATAGGTCCTTGTAATGCAAAAACTTCAGTTACAAAAATAGAGGATATAAGAATTTCTAAGCGAAAACAAGTTATTGATAGAGCTAAAGATTTACTTAAAAACTTGATGGATGGAGTTCTTCCTGACAGCCAAGACTTATCTGATGAAGTGGCTTGTTCTGTTAGAGTTATGGAAATTCAAGAGTATGGAAAAGATAGACTACCAGCAGGACCTACAATTGAAGATAGTGATGAAATAATATTAGTGGAAGGAAGAGCAGATGTTCTTAATCTATTAAAACACGGATTCAAAAATTCAATTGCCATGAACGGCACAAGCGTTCCAAAAACAATAATTGAATTATCAAAATTAAAAACCGTTACTGCATTTGTTGATGGAGACAGAGGAGGAGATTTAATCTTGAAAGAGCTTATGAATGTCGCTGAATTAGACTTTGTATGTAAAGCTCCAGATGGAAAAGAGGTTGAAGAACTTACAAAAAAAGAAATTCACAAAGCTCTTAGAGGACAAGTGGCTTCTGAACAAGCAAAGATGGAAAAGAGTCAAGGATCAAATAGAACAACAACAAGAGATACAAAAAGAACTAACAAAACTGAAAAAAGAAATGATAGCAGAGAAATAAAGTCATTTACAAAGAAAAGAATCACTACAAGTGAGAAAAAAACTTTTAATGACATGCTTGAAGATCTCATTGGAACAAGAGGAGCTTATGTATTAGACGAAAAACTTAACATTCTTGGAAAAGTTCCAGTTTCAGAACTTCAGAGTACAATAAAAAGCTTAAGATCTGGTATCTATGCAGTAGTTCTAGACGGAGTAATTGACAAAGATCTAGTTTTAACTGCAGAAAGAGCATATATAAGATTCTTAGTTGCAATGGAATCAAATACGAGTTCATCAAAAGTAACCATTGTAAGTAGCGATGATTTGTAAACTTTTTTATATAATAATTTATTTTATTTTTTTATGAAAAAAAATAAAGACGAATGGAAAGTCTACAAAAACGTATTTTCAGAATTTTCTCTTAGAACATTATTTAAACTTAGTTCTGAAGGACACTTTGAAGAACTCATAAGCCCAATATTTATTGGAAAAGAAGCAAATATATTCTCAGCCAGTTCAAAAAAAGGAGATATAATTATCAAGATTTATCGTCTTGAAAACTGTAATTTCAACAAGATGTACCAATATATTTCGGCAGATCCGAGATATAAAAAAATTAAGAGAAATAGAAGAGATATAATATTTAATTGGACTCAAAGAGAGTTCAAAAACTTGATGATTGCAAGAGAAACTATAAGAGTTCCAACACCTATCACATTTAAGAATAATATCCTATTAATGGAAATGATTGGAAAACCTGCACCAATGCTTAAAGACCATAAACCGACAAATCCAAAAAAGTTCTATGAAAAAATAATTGACAATATGAAAAAACTAAGAAAAAAAGGATTGATACATGGCGACTTATCAGAATTTAATATACTAAACCATGAAGATGAACCAATATTCATAGATTTTTCTCAAGCAACACTTTCTAAAGCTCCAAATGCTGAAGAATTAGATATTCGCGACTTGAAAAATATTAACCGATTCTTCAAAAAGTTTTTATAAACAATTCTTTTTCTAAAAAAAGCAATGGAATACGTGCATGAACTAAGAATTCCTAAAAACAGAATAGCAGTTGTTATAGGAAAAAATGGAAAAACAAAAAAAGAACTTGAAGAATATTCTAACACAAACATAAACGTTGATTCTAAAGAAGGCGTTATATCTGTTAAAGGAAAAGACGCTGTTAAACTATTCTTTTCAAAAGAAATGATTAAAGCCATTGGCAGAGGTTTTAGTCCAGAAGTAGCAAAACAACTTTTGAAACAAGATTATTCGATGGAAATAATATCTCTTAACGATTTTTCTGATAAAAAAAAACAACTTGAAAGAGTTCGAGGAAGAGTTATTGGAAAAAAAGGAAAATCACGTGAAATAATTGAGAAACTAACAGAGACAAATATATCGATATATGGAAAAACTATTTCAATAATTGGACGTTCTGAGAATGTTGGCATAGCTAGAAACTCTGTTGAAATGTTGCTTGATGGTGCAACCCATTCATCTGTTTATAAAAAACTTGAATCTTTCAGAAGACAAATGAAAATGCAAGAAATGACTAAGATTTAAACATTTAAAGCATAGAAATCTTGTGCTCTATAACAAAAATCTCTTTCATTTTCTTCTTTTATATCATAACAATTAATATCATTGCTTTCAAAATATACAGAATAACAATTATACTTTGCTTCTGAAGACTCATAATTACAAATAGTTGTTTCAGAAAAAGTTATTTCTTGAATTTGTTCAGAAACAATAGTTTTTGGAGTTATTTGAGTATACAAAGTCACAGCAGCTACAATTAAGAAGAATAACATTAAAAAAATACCTGTTATAGTGAATTTCTCAATAGAAGTTTTGGGTTCTTTCTTAGTTTTTGTTTTAAAAACTTTATCGAAAGCAGCATCTACAAATCCTTGATCTACTTCTCTTCTTAAAAGATACTCTCTTATAGTTCTTGGATCTCTCCCCTGAAATAACTGTTCTTTTATGAATTTAACAAGTTCTGAATAAGGCATAAAAATTTTTATGTAGAAAAACTATTTAAATATTTCTAACTAACAAAGAGTAGAAAGTTTTATTAAACATATGAAAAACACTCGAGTTATGACAGAGTCAACTATCAACTTGAATTCTTTTAACAAACAAAAAGAAGAGAAAAAGATTGAATCTAAATTTAAAAAAAATAATGTTAATGCACATGATTTAGCAAAAAAACAAAGAGATATTTCCATAGCAGAATTTTTTGAAAAAAATAGGCATTTACTAGGATTTGACAATAAACGAAAAGCATTATTAACTACTGTGAAAGAAGCAGTTGATAATTCACTTGATGCTTGTGATGAAGCAAGTATTTTGCCAGAGCTTGAAATTGTATTAACAGAAATGAGTAATGATAGGTTTAGAATTTCTATAGAGGATAATGGTCCAGGCATTGTTAAGAAACAAATACCTAAGATTTTTGCAAAATTACTTTATGGTTCTAAATTTCACACTTTAAAACAAAACCGTGGACAACAAGGAATTGGAATATCTGCAAGTGTAATGTATGGTCAATTAACTACAGGAAGATATGCAAGAATAACCAGTAAAATAGGTTCTACTCATCCTGCTCATTATTATGAACTAGCAATAAATACCCAAAAAAACAAACCAGAAATAAAGAAAGACGAAGAAAGGGTTTGGAGTAAGGACCATGGCACAAAAATAGAGTTAGACTTAGAAGGGTCTTATTTGAAAGGTCATCAGTCTGTTGATGAATATTTAAAGCAAACAGCAATCATAAACCCACATACAACAATCATATATGTCAATCCTAAAGGAGAACAAATAATTTTTCCAAGAGCCAGTGAAGAACTACCAAATCAAACATCTGAGATAAAACCACACCCATACGGTATTGAACTTGGAATATTGATGAAAATGCTTTCATGGACTAAAGAGAAAAACATGAAATTATTTTTACAAAAAGAATTTTCAAGAGTAGGAAGTAAAACAGCAAATGAAATATTAGAAAAAGCATTCATTCCTTCTAAAAATAAACCTTCAAGAATTCAAAGAGATAACGCTGAGAAATTGATTGAAGCAATTAGAAGCACAAAGATAATGAATCCACCAAGCAACTGCATAAGTCCTATAAGTTCTAGTTTATTAGAGAAAGGTTTAAAAAAAGAAGTTAATGCTGAATTCTACACAAGCGTTACTAGACCTCCATCTGTTTATAGAGGCAACCCTTTTGTTATTGAAGCAGCACTGGCATATGGTGGTCTGCTATCCTCAGAAGGCTCAATTAAGATTTTAAGATTTGCCAATAAAGTTCCTTTGCTGTACCAACAAAGTGCATGTGCAATAACTAAAAGTATTAGTAAAACTTCATGGCGCCCTTATGGTTTACAACAATCAAGCAATAACATACCACAAGGACCTTGTGTCATATTACTTCATATAGCTTCTGTATGGGTTCCTTTTACTAGCGAAGCCAAGGAAGCAATAGCTCATTATCCTGAGATAATAAAGGAGATAAAATTAGCATTACAAGAACTTGGCAGAAATTTGTCAAGATATGTTTCAAAAAAAAGAAGAGTGAAGGATGAACTTAAAAAAAGAAGTTACATTGAAAAATATATTCCTTCTGTTACCGAAGCTTTAAAAGAATTATTACTATTTACAGATATTGAAGAGAAAAACATCATTGAAATATTAGAAGAATTACTAGAAAAACATCGAGGAGAAATCGAAAATGTTGAATTTGATGAAAAAAAGAATCTTGAATATGACAAAGAATTTAATAGTATAGGCAAAGAGGATGAAAATGAATAATGTTGTGAATAAAATTATTTCAGAAGCAAAAAATATTTATGATAATATTAAACAAAAAAAAAAACCGAGTTTAGAAACACCTATAAGATCCCTCTCTAATGTTAAATATAATCCTGAAGATGGATTTTTTGAGTTAAATGGAAAGACTAAAACTCGTACATTGACTGCGTCAACAGTTAAAACTTTTGCTCAAATGTTAAAGATGATGTCCTTATCAAAAAAATTAGTTAAGAGTGATGATATAGCTACAAAGAGAGAAGCTTATTATGTTAGCAAGAACTGGGGAAACGCTCGCTTCAAAGAACAACCAGAATCAGATACTGTAATGGATGATATTGAAGCAATGTTTGAAGTAAATAGGGAACAATTAGGATTTACTCCTGAAGAAAAAGGTGGCGAAATAGCCGGAAAATTAGTTGTTATTGATAAAAACCAAGATACAGGAAAAGATGTAAGAATTGATTGTACAAAGTTTGGCAGTGGTTCTTACTCAATCCCATCAAATGTTGAAGAGTTAAAGTTCGAAACAAAAGCTAAATTCATACTTGCTATTGAAACAGCAGGTATGTTTCAAAGACTTGTAAAACATAATTATTGGAAAAAAGCTAATTGCATTTTGATAAGCATGGGCGGTGTACCAACAAGAGCTTGTAGACGTTTCATAAGACGTTTAAGCGATAATATGAAACTTCCTGTGCTTGTCTTTACAGATGGCGATCCTTATGGTTTTTTGAACATTTACAGAACTTTAAAAGTTGGTAGTGGAAATGCAGCCCATATAAACAAGTATTTTTGTGTTCCAAAAGCAAAATTCATAGGCATAACTCCTCAAGATATAATTGATTATAAATTACCTTCATACCCATTAAAAGAGGTCGATATAAAGAGAATTAAAGATGGAATAAAAAATGATCCTTTTGTAAAATATCACAAGAAATGGCAGATTGCATTAAAGCAATTAATGCATATGAAAGTAAGAGCAGAGCAACAAGCACTTGCAAAACATGGATTAAACTTTGTTATTTCTGACTATCTGCCTAATAAAATAAAAAAACAAGATACTTGGTTGGATTAAAGTTAAAACTTTTCAAGAAGAGCTTTAAAATAAAATCCTTTTTCCAACTCTAAATAATTTCTTGTATTGGCAGTTGTTTGAAATCTATACTGTTTGTCAAGATGACTAGTTTCTTCAAATGGAAGCAATGGTTTTTCTTTATCAACTTTCAAATAAGTTAATTTTATACGAGAATTTTCTTCTAGTTCTAAATAATGTCTTACATTTGATGGTATGTTTACTCGTCCTTTGTCATCATTTATTCTTAGTAAACATTCTAATGAAATATTTTCTTTCATTAAATAGAGAAATCAAGAAAAGTATATAAATCTTAACTCAAAACAATTATAAAATGTTAAAAACAGACCTTCATTTGCATTCTGGAGAAGATGCTTTTCACAAACTTGGATATACTGCTAAAGATCTTATTGAATATGCTGCAAAACTTGAATTTGAAGTTTTAGCTTTCACATTTCATAGAGATGTTTTTTTTTACAAAGAACTATCTGATTATGCAAAAAAAAAAGGCATATTATTAATATCTGGCGTTGAGAGATATATTGAGGGAAAAGAGGTTCTTCTTTACAATGTTTCCCAATCAGATATTGAAAAAATAAAAACTTTTGATGATTTAAGGATTTTTAAAAAGAAAAAAAATATTCTTGTTATTGCACCACATCCTTTTTTTAAAAGAAGCAATTGCCTTGGAAAAAAATTATTAGAAAACATAGATGTTTTTGACGCTATTGAATACTCTCATTTCTACCTTTCATTCTTTAATCTTAATAAAATGGCCGTTAAAATTGCAAAAAAGCATAAACTAACCTTGATTGGAAACTCTGATACACATTATTTAAAACAGATAGAAATGACTTATTCTTTGATAGATTCTAAAAAAAGTATTGACTCTATCTTCAAAGCAATTAAGAAAGGAAATGTTATTTTGAAAACCAAACCTATTTCTTTAAAGTATTTCTTTTGGAGAATTTTTAGGATAATTATGAAGTCTGAATAGCAATATTTATATATTTCATCAACAGATTTCAATCTATGGCTAAACTTTTCAGGCTTGGAGACACTAGAGATATATTAGTTGCTAAATGGGAACTTGAATATGAAGATATTTATCATTTCAAAAATCTTTACAAATTAGCACATGAATTCTTAGTTGAGAAAGGATGGGAAGATCCAGAAGGAGGAGAAAATTGGGAGTATTTCTACAATGAAAAAATACTTCCACATGGAGGAAAAGAATATCGGATTTGGTGGCGTCTGCAACAAATTCCTCAAAATAATTCTTATGTGAGGTATTTATTAAAAATTGACTATTTAGGAATTAATATGAATACTGCAGAAGTTATGTACAAAGACAAAAAGTATAAAACTTGGAAAGGCGATTTAATTATTTTTTGTGAAGCTTGGCTACAACTTGATTATGGAAATAAATGGAGAAAAAATCGCTTCTTGAAATTATTTGATGAATTTTTCAGAGATAGAATTTATAAACCATATTGGGAAGCACACAAATTAGAACTCTATAAGAAATGTTATGAGTTTAATCGTGAATTAAAGAAATTTTTGAAACTAAAAACTCCTATAAAAGAGCCAAAACAATTCAGGGGTGAAAAGGGAGTTCCATCATAAGATATAAATATGATTAAAGTCACTGCATCAATTAAATATTTATATTATTAATCAAAAATTGTTTTTCAGAAAAAAGAGGTGCTTAATGTTTGACATAATAACTATTGGTTCAAATACTGTTGATGTATTTGCAAAATCTGATTCTGAATTGATTGAAATTAAAGGGATGGGTGTTTCCGAAGAGTTACTTGCATATCCTGTTGGTTCTAAGATTCTTATTAAAAAATTAGAATTCATGACTGGTGGCAGTGGCACAAACACTAGTGTGTGTTTTTCAAGACTTAACTTCAAAACAGGTTATCTTGGAAAGATTGGTAAAGATGAAAATGGACTAAGAATATTTAAACTTTTGAAGGATGAAAAAGTTGATTTTCTTGGTGTTCTTGGCAATATTTCAGGTTATTCAATAATATTAGATTCAATTAAAGAAGACAGAACAATTCTCACTTATAAAGGATGTAATGATAATCTTGATTTCAAAGAAATAAAACTTGATAAGTTGAAAACAAAGTGGTTTTACTTTGGAAGCATGCTTGGAAAAAGTTTTGAAACTTTGAAGAGATTAGCAGAGTATTCAAAAAATTCAGGTATAAAAGTTGCATTCAATCCTTCATCTTATTTGGCTACTAAAGGATTTTCTTATTTGAAAATAATTCTGCAAAATACTGATGTTCTTATATTAAACAAGGAAGAGGCAGAATTAATTGTTGGAAAAGGCAGTATAAAAGACTTAATTGCTAGACTTAAACTTCCTTCCATGCTATTAGTTGTTATTACTGATGGTTCAAGAGGCGCATTTTGCTATGATGGAATATTTTTATACAATATAAGACCTTTAAAAAACAGAAAAATTGTTGAGACAACCGGTGCAGGAGACGCTTTCGCTTCAACATTCATATCAGGTCTATTAATTGGAAAGAAAATTACTGATTGCTTACGTATGGCGAGTATAAATGCTGAATCAGTTATTGCTAATTATGGTGCTAAAAATATTCTGTTATCAAAAACACAATTACTAAAAAGACTTGAAAAAGATAAGAGAAAGGTTAGTAAACAGAAAGTTTAAATAATATGAAATTTAATACTGACAATAGCTTAAAGAGGTGTGTATATGACTATTAAGATTAACAAACTTCTAACAAATGGCAAAGCTATCTTTTTAGCTTATGACCAGGGTATGGAACATGGTCCAATTGATTTTAATTTGAAGAACTGCAATCCAGAATACGTATTGGATATTGCTTTAGAAGGTCATTATAATGGCATAATCTTACAACATGGAATTGCAGAGAAGTATTATCAGGATTATTACAAGGATATTCCTTTGATTGTTAAGCTTAATGGTCAAACAAACATTACAAAAGTTGAACCTATTTCAAGACAACTATGCAGTGTTGAAAGGGCTATAAAACTCGGTGCTGATGCCGTCGGATATACTATATATAATGGCAGTGAGTATGAAGATGAGATGATGGTTGAATTCAGCAAAATTGTTGACAGAGCTCATGATTATGGTTTACCTGTTATTGGTTGGATGTATCCCAGAGGAAAATTCGTTCAAAGTGTTAGTACTGAAATATCAGCATATGCTGCTAGAATTGGTGCAGAATTAGGAGCGGATATCCTTAAATTACAATACAATGGAGATTTTGAAGGTTTTAAATGGGTTGTTAAGAATGCTGGTCGTACAAAAGTAGTTATTTCTGGCGGCTCAAAAACTAATCCAGAAGATTTTCTTCAAAAAACTCATGAAATAATGAACATAGGATCTATTGGTTTAGCTGTTGGTAGAAATATTTGGAAACATAATAAACCTTTTAGTCTTACAAAAGCTGTTCAAAGCATAATCTTTCATGGAAAAAGTGTAGAGGAAGCAAAAAAAATTCTATAGAAAAAATCATAAAGTTTAAATAAGTTGTTTCTTATATTTTTAAGTATGGACTATATTTTAACTCTTAACAAAATTAATCGGTCTGATACAGACATAGTTGGTTTTAGAGCTGTTGACTTAGCAGAACTAAATAATAAAAAGGTCAATATGCCTATCTGTTTTGTAATAAAAAGTTCTTTGTTTGAAGATTTCTTAGAAAAAAATGATCTTAAAAAACAATTAAAACAACTAACTTCCTCAATTAATTATTCTGAGGATGAATCATTGGAAGAAGCTTGTGCAAAAATTAAAGACTTGATTTTAAACACTGAATTTTCTAAAGATGTTGAGAATAATCTTGTTGAGGCTTATGAAACATTAGCTATTGATGTGGATCATATAGATATTGCTAAACTAGTTATGACTATTGAAAAACCATTCTTAACAATTATTGGTAGTCCAAATTATCTTCAAGATTCGGAAAACAATGAAAGTGTTTTTCAAAACATTAGAGGCAAGAAATCTTTGTTAAGTGCTGTAAAGAATTGTTGGATTTCTCTTTATACACCAAAATCCTTGAAATATCGTGAAAAAAACAATATTAAAGCAGATGAAAAAATGGCTCTTATTGTTCAAAGAATGATAGAATCAGATATATCTGCTCAAACATATGCTGATTCAGAAAACATTGTTGTTAAAACATTTTATGGTTTTCAAGATTACTATAATGAGTTTGAAAAAGATTCGACTATTTTTTCAAAAGAAACACTATCTGTCAAAAATTTAAAGGTTAATTTTCAAGAATATCAATTTGCAAGAAATACAAAGGATGACTTGCTTGTTAAGAAAGCTTTGAAAGAAGAAGGTGATAAGCAAAAACTAAATGATAAAGATGTTGAAGAAATAGCCAGGATAACTAAAAGATTAGAAACTTTTATTAACAATCCTATAAAGGCATTTTTCACAATTACAAAAGGAAAGATTTATTTGTTATTTGCAAACAGAATTTTTAGAGAAGAAAAAGAAGAAATTGCAGATACAACAAAAGATAAATTAAAAGTTGAAGAAACAAATATAAACGACGATGTTGAATTCTTAAAAGAGATAGAAAAGTATGAAGAAGATAACATAAACAAAGAATCACCTAATGAAGAACAAAAAAAAGAATTTGGAATGGAAGAACAACCTAAAGAATCAATAGACAAAAACAGAGAAGAAGAAAGCAAAGAAGAGATTAGTGAAGAACAATCTGCTGAAGAAACTTCTATAACTAATGAGAAAACAGAAGATTCTATCAAAGAAGTTTTTGAATGGGCTAATTCTGAATCAAAAGAAGAAATTGATGTAAAAAGTGAAGAAGAAAAGCCTTTAGAAAAAAACGATTCTTTTGAAGCATTAACAGATGAAAAAACTGAGCAAAACAAAGAAGAAATTATGATTCACAAACCTAAACTAGAAGAGGAACCAGAACAAAAAACATTTATGAAAGAATCAGAAAAAGAAACAAATACTTTCAAAGAACAAAAAAAAGAAATAAAAGAATATGAAGAGATTCCTTCAGAAGATAGTGAAACTTTCAAAAGATTCACGTATAAACCAGAAGAAATTCCAATCAACGAAGAGCAAAAAAAATCCGAAGAAGAAGTCAAAGAAGAACAAGATGAAATTAAAACATCTAATTTGTTTGGCGAAGAAGATAAAGAATTCATTTTTTCTGATGTTGTATCATCTGATGAAAAATTAGAACTCAAAGAAGAAGGGGGGGAAAAACATGAAGAAAACACACAGGATCCATTTAAGAAAATTGAAGAAACAAATGATCTTATTAAAAAAATTGTTTTATTGAGTGATGAAACTATTTTTTATGCTCTAAAAAAGAAACAAAAAGAAGTTATTGGTTCTGTGCCTGAAAACTTTGATGATGCTATAAAAAATCTTGGTTCAAACATCAGAATTCCTTTTGTTGATGAAATAAAAAAAATTCATAAGTTAAAAGAATCAATTGATAATGGTCAAGAAGTAGAAATTGAAGAAGCAATCATAGCACCAAGAACTGCAAAGAATTTTTTAATTATTTTTTCCTAGCACAAATATTTCTTTGCTAAGACTTTTATGTAAATAATATGAAAAATGTTTCTTAATTTTCCATTTAGAATTGGTTATTATCTTTTTGTTCTTTGTGAAGTTTGGAAAAACAATTATTAATTTATTTGTGAAACTATAAGATTTTTTCAGAAAATCTTTATAAGTTTTTTCAATGTCTGAAATTTTTGAATTCTTTCCATAAGGCATATCTGTAACTATTGCTTCATAAAATTTATTTATTTTCAAAGCATTTTGCTGTTTTAAATCACATTTTAAATTAAATGATTTAAGGTTTTTTCTGCATTTTTTAATCATTATTTTATCCAAATCAAAACCATTTGTTTTTATTCTTATAAGTAATGCTTCCAACAATATTCCACCTGCACCGCAGAATGGATCAAGTATTTCCTTTGCATCTGACAGATTTACAAGACATCTTGCAAGCCTTGGATTTAACGATGTTGGATGATTATATTTTCTTAAATGGGCTTTTCTTCTTTCAAAGCTTTCTTTTTGCTTATGTATTAACAAACAGCAAAAAATCTTTTTTGAGAATATTATATCTATTTTTGTTCTCGCATTTCTTAAGTTAACAATTGGATGTTCTAGATGTTCTATATCTGCCCAAATGATATCTGCAAGATCTAAAATTTCAAAGACATGATTATTCACCAATTTTAATCGAAAACTTTCTTTATAGATATTATTAAAATTGAATAATTCCAGTTGTTTAATTAGATTTTTTTTTGAGGTTGTGAATAATAATTTATAAGTTTTTTTCGTATATGCAAGTTTTTCATAATCTACAAGTTCATCTATCAAAAGATAGTTTTCTACATGTTCATAATCTTTTTTTTTAGCTACAGCTAATAATTCTTCTTTGCTTAATTCAAGATTTTGTTTACTTAATTTATACAAATACATTTAGAATGGTTAATTCTTTTAGTTTTAAAAACATTTATATAATTATTTTCAGTATTGAAAATTATGGCCAGACTAGTTGGAAGTATTGTTAGGCAGAACATAGTTGAAATACTTTATTTTATGAAGAAAGGTTATGGTTATGAAATTCATAAAATTTATCTAGAAATTTTTCCGAAAATTAGTCAAAGACTAGTTTACTATCATCTAAAAAAAGGTTTAGCAACAAATGAATTTAAGATTTTTGATATAAAAAAAGAAAAAGGATCTTATTCTTGGGGTGAAATCGTTGAAAAAACTTATTATTGTCTTGGAAATAAAGCATCTCCAAAAGTTGATTCTCGTATTAAAGAATATTTTGATTCTATAAAATCGCCTTAAGAATAGGAACAAACACTAAAATAATTATCATAGAAAGGAAAAAAATTGATATTCTCGAGAACAACACTCTTGATCTTTTTTCTCCAAACCATTTATTAAAGCTTAATAGTAACATTCTTCCACCATCTACAGGTCCTAAAGGAAGGAGATTTGCCAAACCTATTCCTATGCTTAAAATAAAAACCCATTGCAAGAATTTTGCGATTATCACCAATAAATCAACAAACCATTTGTTATTTTGATTTTTTAATTCTGATTGTGTTTGTAATCCTACAATTCCAAGATAAGCTTTTTCAGGATTTTCAGGATGAGTTGTCGTATGAATTATATGTGTTAAGTTCTCGTTTGAAATTGATATTTCATCCCCAGGTTTTACTTCTTGTAATAAATTGTCTAAGAAGCTAGCATTATTTACTATTTCACCATTTACTGCAGTATAGATTATTTTCGACTTGACACCTGCTTCCATAGCAGGGAAACCATCTGATACTTCTTCAAAAAAAAATCCTGTTGGAATCATCATGTTTGATATAGTTGGAAATAAAAGAAATATCAATATTGGAGCAATAATTAAAGATAATAAAGCATTTGATACAGGACCAGCAGCAAATATAGATTCTTGAACCCACCAATTTTTTTTCTTAAGATTTTTTTCGTCAGGCTCTACAAATGCGCCTATTAGTGGTCCAAAGAAAACTATTCCTGAGTTCTTAACTCTTATTTTATGAGCTGCTGAAACTATTCCATGACTAAACTCATGTATTGTTACAACTATGAATAAAGCAGTTATTCCATACCAAAAAGGCACAAATATAGGACTACCAGGTATGTGGATTCCTGGCAAAACAGGAGCTAAAGTTGCAGGTGCTTCAGGTATAAACAATAATTTGTAAAAACCTTCAAATAAAAAATATACTATTAAAATCATTCCTGCATAACCAATAAATATACCTATGTATGAAAACCCTCTTATGTATTTTCCAAAATATTCTGAAAACTTGTGCATAGATTTTATTCCAATTTGAGTTCTATAAAGTGCTATAAACTTTGCTTGAAAGTCGAATTTTTTTTTTTTGAAAAAAACAATAGCTATTATTGCAAGATAGAATATTATTACTAATTTATACTCAAACAACCATGTTAAAAAACCCATTTTTTAATTTTAGAAACAATAGTTTAAAAGTTTTCCTATTTTTTCTTTATAGACCTTAAAGCTTTAGAACCACATTTTCGGCAGTTTATTTTCTCTGCATAAACTTTTAGGCTTGGAGCACGTATCTTTGATTTGCATTTTTTGCAAACAAAAACATTTTTGAAGAGTCTTGCCTCTGCTTCAGGAAACTTAGCCAAAATAAACACCTCTTATTAATTTATAATATTCATAACTCTCAGATTTTTGTTTTATAACCATTCTTATTCACTCTTAACTTTTTTTAACACGCGGTCATTTAGAACAGTCCAATAAAGAACTGTGCAACCTTCTGAGACTTCTCCTTGTAATTCAGATGGTATTTCAAGGTCAAAAGTTTCATAATTTTCTAAGTCCATGACATTAACAATTTTTCCAGAAATACTTAAAACTTGAGCATTCTTTTTACCTATAACCGGAACTTCTATATTATCATGACCAGGCATCACAGTATTTCTTTTCTTACCATCAATTAATCCAACTGCAGTTAAATTGACCTTTGCATGACCATGCTTCCCTGGTCTAGAAATCTTTATATCAGATACTGTACATGCAGCCTCTTCCAACACCACATAATTTCCTTTTTGCAAACTCCCTACACTTTTATGCTTTATTTCAGCCATATTATCATCTAAACAAATATGTTTTTAAGAAAAAATTGTTCCTTTAAATATGTTTTGATTCAAAAAATCCTTATGGTCCTCAATAACTTTTTCTTTTTAAGAAATTTTTCAAGTTTTTTTTCAACATCTTTTTCTTTATATTTACACTCAAGTTTTCTGAATTCTGATGTATGATGAAAATTTCTGTTATTTTTTGTTTTGAAACTTAGCTTTTTATGAAGCATTTCATGATACATAACATAATCCAACAACAAGTTTTCTTTTTTTAGAATAGAACTTATTGTTATGGTATTACTATGATATTCATAACTCCCAATTTTTCTGAATGATTCTTTGCCCCATTTAAGATTTGGTGTTTCCATAAAGTAATTGAAATAAATTTTATTTACTCTATCGAATGATTCTTTTAATGATTTACTTACATTATTTACCACAGAATATTTTGGAAGTTGTTTTATGAAACCATTATATAAGTCTATATTTATTGTTGTTTTTTGTTGTTTGAAAACCTTCAATAATAATGTTTGCATAAGACCTATTTGTATTTCGTCTGAAACATCTTTCCATTTTTTTGAAAGACTGAATTTTACTGTTTCATGATTATATCTAATATTTGCATTATAATCTTTAAATCTCTTAGAATAATATAATTTTGTTAAATAGTTTTTTTCTGGAAACAGTTCTTTTATTGCTTGTTCTACTAATTTCATCTCTGCACTTCATATCTTAATATTGCAGCCACTTTTCCAAGGTCTTTCAGTTGAACTCCTTCTCTAGTATCTGTCGATATAATAATTGTTTCTGTGCCTACTTTCTCAGCTTCAGACTCAAACTCTTCTGCACGGGAATCTTCTAATTCTTCTGATAAAAGAACTTTCTCAACTATACCTGATTTTAAATCTTGCATTACTGTTGATTCACCATAATTCACTTTTCCTGGTTGCTTTGCTAACAAATTAAAGAATTCTTGCATAATTTTCTTTTCTTCAATTATTTCTTCCTTAGCTAAAATATCTTCTGATTTCTCAAGTAGCTCTTGTAAGCCAAACTCTCCAGTATATGACAAATCTTTTAATCCTATTATTTTTCTTTTTAACTGGTCTGTAATATAATTGCCATCGACAAACTCATTCTTTGTATGACCTGGTCCTCCGACTATAATTCCTTTTAAGTTTTTGTTCTCTAAAAACTCTGTTTTCATCATATCAGCTATTTTTTTGAAAAAGTCTTTTGT
>NZBB01000025.1 GCA_002686295.1 Candidatus Woesearchaeota archaeon | reverse complement strand
GGTTGTGCAAGTACAAATTCTAAAGTTCAATATGAAAATGTGTGTAAGCAGAATACAGTGGGACAAATAATTAAAGAAAAGCATTCTAACTATCATAGAATTCCTCAAGAATTCTTAAAAGAAACACTTCAAAGAGGCGCATTAGGTTATAAAAAAGCATTATATTTTCTTTCAGAAACACTCATCTTACAAGAAGCAAATTTAAAAAAATTCATAGACACAGGAGAATTAGACGAATTTTATACATATTATGATTCAATAAAACCTAATTTCTCAAAGGAAGATACTTTGAATTTTAGAAAAGCAATAATAAATAAATACTTGAATCGATTAAATGACCTTGTTGAAAACGAAAAAGTAATTGCTTATTTTACAGGAGAAGCTCCTGAAACTGTGAAAGACGATTACACCAGCTATAATGATGATAAATTAACTGAAGGATTCATCTTATTATTAAGAAAATTAGGCAAAGATCCTTCTTACCAAAACTTTTGGGGAGGTTCACCATCTGCAATGTATATTGAAGGAAATCAAAAACATTTGGTCAAAGAACATTCAAAAGATTCTGAAGCAATAGCTTCAAGAAACAGATATTATAAAAATCACACTTCTAGATATATAAATTTTAATGATTTAAAAACTAAAGATTATATTCAACCCACAATTTCAAGACCCGATACTATTTTTATATATCCAAATACTGATGCAAAAACAAGACACCAAAGTTTAACACATGAATTATTACATAGTATATTAACACACGATTTCTATGATCAGCAAACGTTTTATTGGTTTGAACAAATTATTGATGATGCAATACTAAATTCTTATATGCCCGAAGATAAGAAAGAAAAATGGGATGTTGAAAATTATTCTGCATTTAAATTATTGAAATCTGTTGACATACATCCAATAGTTACAAAAGAAGAGTTTAAAGAAAATATTAAAAACAAATTCAAAAAGAAACCAGAATATTTAAAAAAATCAGAAGAAAAATACGATGAGTTTATTGAAGAATTCAAAGCAGAGTATGATTTACCAGCTTTGTTTGAAAATAAACTTTCTAATATTAAAAAATGAATATTAAAAGAAATTAAAAAACTAGAATTAAAATTTTTTTATTAAATTTTTAAGCAGCAACTTTTAATCTTAGGTTATCAACAAAGTCTTTGTATCTGTTTCTAAGGGTTACTTCTGTGACTCCGACTGCTTCTGCAATCTCGTTCTGAGTTCTACGTTCCTCGTTTAGTTTGCTTGCAGCATATATTGCTGCTGCTGCCAATCCAAGAGGGTTTTTTCCAGAAGTTATTTCTTTTCTCTGAGCTTTTTCTAACAATTTTATGGCTGTTGTATGTGTTTTTTGGCTCAGTGATAAATTTGATACATATCTGCTTATATAATTTGCAGGATCTGACTGTGTTACTTTCAAGTTCATCTCTCTAACAACATATCTATAGTTGCGTCCTATGTCTTTCTTGTCTATTCCTGTAGCAGTTTCTATATCGTCAAGTGTTTTTGGAATCTCATAATTTCTACACACAATATATATTACTGCTGCAACAATTGTTTCAGTACTTCTTCCTTTGACAATGCCTTTCTGTGCAGCCATAGTGTATATTCTTGAAACTTCTTCCTCTATGTTTTTGCTTAGTTGTAGAACTGATACTAATCTTTGAATTTCAGAAAGAGCTATTTGTAGGTTTCTTTCGATTGCTGATGCAACGTTGTTCTGCCATTTTCTTAATCTGAAGAATTTGTTTTTATTATTTCTGTTTAATTGGTAAAGATCTGATTTTGTGCCTACGGATGTTCCTAATCCTTTGTCTGCATGAGTATATGTTAATGGTGCACCAGCCCTTCTTTTCTTTGAGGCTTGCTCTTGATCCATTTCTCTCCATTCCTGACCAAAGTCAAACATTGTGTCTTCAATTACCAAACCACAATTATCACAGGCTACCTCTCCTTTTTCTTCTAAATGAGTAAGGTTCATGCCCTTGCATTCAGGACAATTTTTTTTAATTTTCATGATTCTATCCCCCGATTCCCCAAGAATCGCAATAATTTTGTTTTTATCGTTTACGATATATCCTATTCTGACAGGTAACGTATATTTAGTATTTAAAGTTTTCGGTTCTCTCCGAGAATAAGTATATTAGTCCTCACTGAGTTACTACTTCCCAATCTTTCACTTTCATCTTTTCACAATTATTGAATTCAAGCCCTATTATGTATGGTTCTTCTCGCACAGAAAAAGATAATTTTAAAGTTTTACCAGCAGGGATAATCTGTGATGTTTTTTGTGATTCAGTATCTCCTTTATTATCAAATCTGAATTCATATGTCTTGGCTATCGACTCTACAACTACATCTTTGTCTTTGCTGTTGGTTATCAGTATTTCCATAGAACTATTTGTATTGTTTTCTAAGAATAATCTTGCTTCTGTTATAGCTATATTTTGCGCATCTAATCTGTACTTGCATTGTCCATTTGCTAGCAAGCTATTATTTTCTCCAAGGCTTATCTTGACAGATTCAAGGTATGGTGCTATTGTCCAGACAGCAACTCCAAAAATTAAGAATAATAGTATAGTGTTTATTATCTTTCTGTTCTTTGACAATTTTTCAGTGTTATCAAAAAATATGTGTTTAATGTTTCGCTTTATTATTTTCAAGAAATTTTCCTGTCCAAGATTTTTCTTCCATTCAACTGAGAATTTCTCGCTGTTGTCTGTCGCTATTGATGGATCTTCTGTTTTTGCTGAATCTTCTGCTATTGATGGGTCTTCAGAAAAAACCTGTTCGTTTGGGAAATTGTTTATTCTATCGCCTATTTTATCTTCCATTTCAAGATTCTTCTTTACTCTTGAGCCACATCTATAGCAGAAACTATCTTCAAGACTTATCTCAAATCCACATTTTGGACAGAATGGCATGCTTTCTTGGAAAGAACCAATAATATATAAATCTTAACAATTTTTTCACTCAAGAATGGCTATTTTAATTAATAGATAATAGATATTAGAAAATTATATAAATAAGTTAGCTTTCAAGGTTTTTGTTTAAACAAGTTAGAAATAGACTAGGGGGTCTATATGAGGTGTGTTGATTGAAGAGTAAACAATATAAATTATCTTTATCAATAATATTTCTTATTCTACTAAGCATATTTGGAATCTTTGCAAGTGCAGAAATAATTATTCTAAATCTTAACAGAGCAGATTATAGTGCTGGTGAATCTGCTAAAGTTTTTGGTTATCTGTTTGACAATTCTTTTAATGGACTTAACAACACTGCTTACAGTGTGTATGTTGATGGTTCTTTAGAGGCATATAATGTGACTGATTCTGAAGGTTTCTATGAATATTTTATCACAAATGTTTCTACCGGAGATCATAATGTTACAGTCAATACATCTTCTTCAAGTCAAATACTTACTTTTTCTGTTGTTGCAGCAAGTTCTTTTCCTTCATATCAAATAATTGCTTCTTCTCTTTCAATTCCTCTATCAAGTTCATCTTTAAATTTCACAGTTAAGAAATATCTTGGTGAAACATTATCAGATGATACATATAGTTATATTATATACTACGAAAATGGAACTTTATTCAACTCTTCAACAGGTGTAAGCAATGTCGTAGAGGTTGTTTCTCTTCCTCAGGAAGTGGGTATGTATTCAATAGTTGTTGATGATGAAAAAATATTCTCTGTGTCTGTTGAACAATTTAGATTAAAATTTAAAATCTTAGACTCTGCAGGTGGTTATGAAAATGTCTTTAAACCTGATGGTGTTGCATACTTTGAAGTTGAAGGATTTTCTAACGGACAAAAACTTTCAAATGCAACAGTAACTGCTAAAGTAACTGATAAAACAGGTTCAACAAAAACTGTTACATTCACAGAAACAAGTGGTTTGTATAAAGGAAATACTAATGTAACTCAAACAACCGCTATTCAATTAAGGGCAGGAGATTATGAGGTTGAATTCATAATGGAAGATTCTTCTGGAAACGAGCAGAATGTCAAAGGTTTTTTCACAGTGTTTGGATTAAGTGTTAATCTTGAATTAGTTGATAAAAAACCATACAAGGCAGGCGAAACAGCAGAGTTTGATGTTATAGTTAAGAACTTAGCTAATGGAAATCTGGTATTTCATAATGATACAACTTATTTCTTGGAATTAGAACATAAAGGAAAATTATATGATTCGTCTACTGTAACTAGTTCTGAAAATTCTGACACTACAAAAACATCTAGTTTATCATTTGTAATACCTGTTGTTCTTGAAGATGGAGATTATTTTCTTGAACTTGAAGCTTTTTCAAGTGGAAAAATTGGTGATGGAACAGAGTTTTTTGAATTGATGAATACTGAAGTATTTGTTGAGTTAACAGATAACTATGGAGATTTAAGAAACTCTTTAAAACCAGGTGAGCTGGCAAAAATAGGTGTTGAATCAAACACTAATATGAGTTTTGTATCTGTTGAAATAGAAAACCAAGCAGGGACAACACAAACAACAACTAATTCAACTCCAAACGCTACAACTTCTTCTTTGTCATTCAATGCACCTTCAACTCAAGGAAGTTATGTTGTCAAAATTGAAGTTATAACAAATTCTGGCTCTGAAATAAAAAGACAAAAATGGTTCAATGTAAAAAATTATGAATCTTTCTTAGATGTTAAAAATTTGAATAATAATTTTCAATTCGTACAAGCTTCTGAAGACGAGTTTTTAGCTGAGATAAATGTTTTAGACATTTCTACTGGGGGTGCAAAAGATTTAACTGATTTCACCATTAAATTTGATAAGATAGTGAATGATGATACATCAACTCAAACTACTAATTTTCAATCAACCAAGAATACAACTTATAGTGATGACTCTGCTGGGAAAGTAAGCTATAATATAGTTCCTCCAAGTTTTTCAAATGGGATTTACAGACTTGATTATACATTAATTGATACTTTGGGAGATTCTTTCAAGGGAAGTGGGTGGTTTGGAATATCAAGCTTTGATATTGAGGTAGCTACTTATGATGAGAATGGTCAACAGAAAGAGTTGTTTGCAGCTGGATCTTCAATTAATGTAACTGTTTCTTTATCAAGTGCTCTTAATGGAACTGCAACTATTCACAGGGAATTCTTTGACTCAGTGTCTTTTACGATAACTAACGGTGTTGGCTCAATATTGTTAACTTCTGCACAGAGTCAATTGCCGTCGCAATCAGGATTCTATGGTTTTGGAGTTGAATTTGTTTCTGATAGTGGAGATTCTGGATTTGGAGATGGTTTCTTTGAAGTAAGAAACCTTAATTTCAGAAGTATAGCATCGAGAAGTAATGGAGAATTTGGTGTTTCAGATAACATAGTAGCAGATATAGTTATTGAGAAATCAGGTGATTTAGTCAATGAAACTAATGTAACTCTTTCAAGATTATTCAGATGGGATGGTCTAGAGGTTGATGCAACAGGTTCGGCAAGCCTTACAGATAGCCTTGGAAGAACAACTATGACAATAAATCCTTCAGATAACCTTGAACCAGGAGAGTACTTTGCAGATCTTAAAGCAACAAAGGATGGTGGTTCAGTATTTGAAGGCTTTGGTTTTGAAATTGTTGAGGATAAGGTAATAATTACTATTAATGATGCAGATAACGAATTCTTATCAACAGATAATATAGAGATAAATGTTAAATTAACTTATCAAAATGACACTCCAAAAAGTAATGTGACAATTAATCTTTCAAGTTTATTAAATTTTAATACTTGGGCTTCTTTAAGCAGTACTAAACAAGCAACAACTTCAAGTAATGGTGTTGCAACAATAACTTTGTCAGCTTCTAATTATAATGCTGGAAGATATGCGCCAGTAGTAAAAGTTCCGGGCATTTCAAATGAAATAGTTGGGTTTGGTAATGGAGAGTTTGAAATAAAATCCTTTACTTCAACAACCGAATTTCAATCAGGAACAGACTCTTTTTCTATTGGAGAAAATATTTTAATAGATGTAAATGTTAGTGGAACTGCAACTATTACAGCAGTAGTTACAGATTTGGATGGTTCTGATCAATCAACACAATATTCTTATTCAAGTGGAGTGTTAACTTTGAATAATGAATTATCTTCTGGTGAATACTTTGTTACTGTAACTATAACACAGAGTTCAAATACTGTAACAAAAACTTTGTGGTTTGAAGTTATATCTCCTTGGGCTTACTTTGAACAATTGCCAAATCCTACTTATGATGAAAATGGAGTTATAAATCTTTCATACGAAGTATTTACTTTCAGTACACAGGGATGGCAATTAGCTAATGCAACTTTGAACATAACATCCATAGAAAATCTTTGGACAGGTAATGAAACAACTGTTGGACAGTTATTTAATGGTACAGAACAGGGAAGCTACCTTTTCAACATTTCTCCATACAGCTTGTCAAGAGGAGATTATCTGTTAAACCTAAAAATAACTACTAATGCTGATTACGATGAATCTGTTTACTTCAGAGTTGATAAAGATATTAGTATAAATATACAGCCAACAGTTAATGGTAATAATGTAACTATAAACTTTACAACAACAGGTCTTTCAAGCCCAGTATATTATCTTGAAGGGTATAATAATTATGATGATTGGGAATACACTGCTAATGGAAGTCAAGTTGCTTCTGGACAGAATGTTGAGTTTGATATTACAAATCTTGAAAATGGATTTTACCAAACAGATATAAGAATAGAAGATGGTTCAGAAATATATTATTGGGATGCATTCTTTGAAGTAAGAGTTAAAGAAGTAACTATAAATGCTCCATCTTTGGCAAATGTTAATGATGTAGTGCAATTTAACATAAGTTCTTCTACAAGCACGACTTTTTGGATAATAGATCCTTTTACTCAGTCAGTTAAAAAACAAGTAGATATAGGTCCTGGAACAGAAGTTAACAATGTTACTTTCCAATTTGATTATCCTGGATTTTTCTTCTATAGCTTTGGAGATACAAAGTGGGATTCTTTTCCAAACGCAGAATAAATAGATATAAACGAGCCTGGTTTTGATGTTGAATGGCCATTCGAAGAAAATAGGTATATATTAACAGGGAGCGATAACTTCACATTCAATGTTTCTTCAGACTTGACAAATACTGCTTTAACTTTGAAGATAACAAATCATTTTACAGGTCAAACAACTACTAAAACAGATTTAACAACTGATGCAGTTGCAAATACTAAGAAAACTTTTTCTTTAGATTTAGATGATAACTTAGGTTTAACAAATGGCCCTCATGATGTAGAATTAATATTAGAAGATGGTTCAAATGAGCGTCCTATGAGATTCTTTTTCATAGATATTTTCCCAGATCAATATGATATGTGGTCATGGACAGACCAGTGGGAATATTCCTCAAGCGACAGCGCCAATACAAATATAGAAATATATGATGTTACAAATAATTGGCAACAGACAAACCCTTCATCTGTATTATTTGAAAATCTTTATGATCAATTTGGAACTTCAATTTCAACACCTAATCTTGCTCTTAGTGGAAACATTGCAACATTCAATATTTCTAGTTCATGGACAACAGGAAATTATCATGGTGAGTTAAATGTTTCAGTTGGTGGAACAAGCAGGTTGCTTCCTTTAGATTTCTTTGTAAGAGGAAATGATAATCTGCAATTGTTTTGGTCACAAGATAACTGGGATTATTCATCTTCAGAAGTTTTCTCTTTGACAGTTGATGCACGAGATGGTGGTTCAGCAGTAGCAAATGTTGAAGCTAGTTTATCAGCATTCGAGAAATGGCCTGAAAACTGGGACCAAGATCCTGTTGATAGAATGTCAGATTTGAATAGTGCATTTAATTTTACTCCAGAAAACAAAACCAATAGTGATGGGCAGGTAGTTTTCAAAATAGATTTGTCTGGAACAAGTCTTGAAACTGGTGGTTATACAGGAAGATTAAATGTTGGTGGACAAATAGTTTGGTTTGACTTCCAGATAAGAACTTATCAAGTTGAAGCTTATACTGCAGAGTGGGAATATGGAATATCAGATACTATAGAGATAAATGTTAGAGGAAGAGATATGAATAATTGGAATCCTCTGAGTGAAACAGGTAATGTCACAATTGAACGGATTTCGAAGTTTGAACCAGGAAATTGGCAACCAGAAGAACTTAATCTTTCAGCATTTGGAATTGTTGAAGGTCAGATATTTGATGTTGCAAATGGTGAAGCATTATTAGAGATGCAGGCAAATTCAACAGTTCTTAATTTAACACAACCACATGAATTCGAGTTTAAAGTTAGAATGAACCTTAGTAGTTCAGGAAGTTCTGAAGGTTGGACATGGTTTAGGTTAAGTAATGCAGATAAGGCTTCAGCAACAATTATTGATTTAAGTACAAGTAGCGAGGCAGAAAACATATTTGGAGATCAAACATATCAATTACAATTATCGGGTGTAAGTGATGCAAATGCAACTCTTACAAATCTTTGGGGTCCTGGTGGAGAATATTTTGGTTATGCTTTTACAAGTGTTAATGGCACTCCATCAGTAAACTTTACAACTCCTTCATTTCAAGGATGGTATACTTTAGAGATAGAGATAGATAGAGGAGGATATTACGATTATTTATATAAAGACTTTGAGATAGGTGGTGGAACAGAAATGAATGCTTTCATGGATGGAAATGTAATTCCTGGAATCAACTTCACTGTTTATGTAGAGTTGTTTGGAAGTGGTGATGATCCATGGTGTGCACAAGATCCTTATTGTACACAAGATTGGACTTGGTTTGGTCCTTTAGGAAATGAAACAATTAATCTTACAGATATAATTAATCTTGAAAACTTTTCATCAATAGGTGTGCCTGTAGGAATATCTGCAGTCACAACTCAGTTAAGTATGATGATGGGTGGTCCTATGAGTGGAGGTCATGAAGAAGGTCCGGGAAGTATGCCTGGATCTGCAACCTTTAAATTAAGTCCTACAGAACTTGGTTTGGAAGAAGGTAAAAACTATGATTTTGTTTTTACATTTATTGATAATGAAGGAGAATCAAACGATGCAAGGGTGTTTGTTCAAGTTGAAGAGTTCCATGTTGCTATTTCAAGAAAACTTTTTGGATTAACACCAAACACAGAGCAGCAGGTATGGCTCAAAACAACATACTTAAATGCAACACCATTGTCAAACTGCAACATCACTTTTGACTTGGTATTTGACAATGAGAACTTTCAGGTTGTAAAAACCTTAGGAATTGATAACACGACAGATGCAAACGGAACTTTAGAGTTCAATTATGTGACTCCTACCCTATCAGGATTATATGTTGTTTCAGGAGAGGCAGAGTGCAATGTTTCTGGTTCATGGAAAACCCAGGAATTAGAATTCTTTATAGATGTTGGTTCAAGATCCTTACTTGTTGATATGGATACAAAATATGGTGTTAGCGAACCAATAAAGATTTCTATAGAGACAAAAGATCGTCTTGGAAACCCAGAGAGCAAACTGCTTGATATTCAATTATTTCATTTCAAAGAAGGATATACTCAACCATTATACTCTGAAGGAGGAACAGACTGTCAAACAATAGATGCTAACATGGACTTTGAGATAATGGATGACTTTGATACTTTTGACCCATTTGGAGAAGGTGGAATGGGTGGTGGTGGAAATATGGGATTTGGAAACAATTTCTATCAAATTGAAACAGATGAGAATGGTTTAGCAGAAGTAACTTTCTGTTCAATGCCAATCGCAGAGTACAGCTTTAACATATACCCTATATTCATGGGTGGCGGAGGAACAGAAGGAGCACAGGGAGAGTTTCACGAAGACATGGGTGACGGATTCTTCATGGACTTTTTAGTTACAGAAGTTGATGTATCAATAGATAATAATCCGACTTATATGGCAGGGGAAGAAGCAACATTAAACATGACAATTAAGGATGCAGATGAAAACCTAATAAATGGTACCATCACTTTCTTAGCAGTAGAGTTAGAAGAAGATTTTACAGGCTCTGAAATGATACTTCATGAAACAGCTGATGGACAATCTATAAATGTTACAAATGGTTTAGCAACGTATTCTTTCACTATACCTACAACTGTTAATGTAACTGATGAAGATACAAATATTACAACTCAAGTTCCAACACCTATTTCACCTGTGGAAATATTTCTTCAATTCAGTGACGGAACAAATACTTATCCTTATTTTAACATGCAGTTTGTAATAACCAAAAGTAATGAATCTGTATTAACTGCACCTTCAAGAATTATGAGTAACAGCCTTATACCTATATCAGTGGAGACACCTGCTGATGCACATAAAAAAGTTCAGATGGGAGTTTTCTTCTTAAAAGATAATAGTGATAAAGAAAAACAATGGATGATAGAAGGAGGTGTATTCTTTCAGAATATTTCTGGAACTGCAAGTGCAGACTTTAAAATATTAAGTCCAAAAGAGCCAGGGTTGTATTATCTTGGAATGCCAATCTCATACTTAGAATCGGAGTTTAAATCACTATCAGATTCTTATGATATATTATTGCATGAAATAAGAGTAACTCTTGATATGGTTAATGTAACTGGAAGGGTTGTTAATCTTTCAGGATCTGGCTTGGCAGAAGTTGATGTTAAGATAGGTAATGAAGACACAGAAACTAATGCATCAGGTTATTTTACAATTGAGATTCCAAAAGGAAAAAAAGCAGTTGAAATAGAATCAGACGATGGTTTTATGACATCTGATAAGATACAGTTTAATCAGAATAGAGAAGTCAATGTTACTTTTTATCCAATAACAATAATTGGAAACTTATCAAAGACTTTCTTTAACATAACGAGTTCAACTAATATAGAGACTGAGACTAAGCTAAGTATAACTCCAATAATTACTAATCTTGGTTCTGAAAACTTTACTAATGCAAAATTGATTGGTTCAGCTCCAAGTGGTCAGACATTGAAATATAAGAATATAAGTAATGGTGCTTCAGCAAATTCTTCATTCACACAACTATATGCTGGATTTAAAGACAGCACAAATGATCTGGTGTTAAAATTAAAAGTTGAACCTGAAAGCTGGAACAGCACAGGATATTTTATGGTTTCAGGTCTTGGCTCTGTTAATAGTACATTAGGAGTTAAGATTGAAAGAGAATACACTGTTGAAACATATGCTCAGCCAGGGGACAATATAGATAATGATAATGATGGTCAATCTGATGAAGAACAGAATAATAATCAGGATGATGATAATGATGGAAAAATAGATGAAGATTTAGAAGCAACACAAACTATAGAAGGTGGATACTGCGGAGACTCTGTATGCCAATTTGATGAAATGGATTATTGCTTTGAGGATTGTGAGGGTGGAGAAGACATTATAATTTGTGGAGATGGCTTCTGTGACAGTGCAAATGGAGAAGATAATTTCTGCTTTGAAGATTGTGGAGGAAATCAAACAACTTGTTCTCCTTGGACTTGTGAAGGTTTAGGTCAAGGTCAATGGTGCAATGAATGGGGAATGATTACAGGAGATAATTTCTGTGATTTTTGTTCATGGGCTAATCCAGGATTTTGCGGAGAATCATGTAATGAGTTTAATTGCTGGGCTTGTAGTATAGATAACTCTTCAGGTTCAAATGAATGTCAAAATACTGGTTGTACATTTGGAAGTGACCAATATGGTAGTTGGTGCTATTGGCAGTCAACTTGTTCAGCAAATGATTGTTGGGCTTGTGGTACACAAGGAGATTGTTCAGGAACAGGCAGTTGTGCCTGGACACCAGATTCTTGGGCTCCAAATGGTGGTTGGTGTGAAATGCCAATGGATTGTACCAGTAACTGTGCGGCTTGCGGAGATCAATTTTCTTGCACCAATAGTACTGCAACAATGGTAGATGAAGGAAATAATACTATAGGGTGCACTTGGGAATCGGATAATTGGGGAAGCTGGTGTGAATTCAACTTTTCACATGGCGGATTTGATGATAATGAAGTTAAAAATTTCTGGCTCGGCTTAACTAATACAACCACTGATTGGGAAGCTGTTGCAGATTATGAATGTTACTCAGGAAATTGTGGCAATGGAATAACTGCAGGATGTTATTATGTGATAGTTGAATTGGGTGATGCAGATGTTAATGTAAGCGTTAATGATACTTTTTTAGGTTTCTTTGCAGGAGATAATTACATACAAAATTATCCAACAAATTCATGTTTTGATTTCACTAATGGTTCATGGACAGTGTCAGTTGAAGATATTTTTGAATTTGAAACTACTAATTGGACGATTACTATAGGTAGCTTTGATGGAAATCCTCCAGGTCCAGAAGATGTTAATATTTCAGTAATTATAACAGCTCCAACAAATGATCAAACATTAAGTGTTGATTATATAGAGTTAGAATATAATGTTTCAGGAAACTTATCTGCTTCAGCTTACAATCACACTCAATTATATTTGAATTTTCATCAGAACGAAACAAATAGAACAGATACAGAAGGATTGAAGTATTACAATTTCACAAACCTTGCGGATGGAAATTATGAATTAGTTGTAAAACTATACAATGAAACAGATTCAATCTTAGCAGGTGAAAGTGTTAATGTTACAATAAATACTTCTCTCCCTTCAAGTTTTGATGCGCTTGTAAGTATATTAAATCCAACAAATGAAGAGGTTTTTAATGAGAACGATATATATATAGAATATAATGTCTCAGGAAACACAACTAATTATGAAAACACTACAATTGAGATAATAAGTGAAAGTTTTATTACAAGAGTAGATGCTGTACCAGGTATATTTAATTATACCTTTGCAAATGTCTCTGATGGAGATCATACTGCAAGAGTTCTACTTACATCAAGTATGGGTCAAACAACTTTTGACACAGTTAATTTAACAATAAATACATCTGGTGGAAGTGGGATAGATGGAAAGGTTAATGGTTCAGGAGCATTGGCAAACGTTACGATAGAAATTTATAATTCTACAAACCAACAGTTAGTTGCAAATCTAACAACCGATGTTAATGGAAATTTCAATTCTCCTTTAGCTACAGGAACTTATTTTGCGGATATAACTCCTCCAGAAAGCTATGCTTATGATGTTGACATAGCAGTTGATAACATGGTTATCTCAGAAATGGAAACAATGGATATAATGATGCCTCACATAGATGGGCTTCCAAGCTTAAATAGTTCTCCATTCTCAGAGTTTGGTTTGATATCTTGGCCAAATGCAACAGCTGCAAACTTTAGTATGTTCGTAAATAATTCAAACTCTTATCCAATTAATGTTACATTAATACTGAACGCATCGTTATTAGGAGACACTGTAGAGTATAGTAATCAACAATCATATCTCACAGGAGGACAATTTATAGAGTTAAGCTATTTGTTCACACCAACAATTATGGGGATTGGTGATTTAGAATTTAATTTAATTGTTGAATTAAACCAATCAGAAGTTATGTCAGGATCACTTTCAAGCTCTCAGTTAGAAGTAGATATAGGTATGCCAATACCACTTAATATTACATAGGTGAAAAAATGAATAAATTAACAAACAAAATATTGGTGCTCGCAATCATAATGTTAGTTTCAGCATTAACAGTTAATGCAGCTACATTAACATGCCAACAAATTAGTGATACAAGTCTTTCAATATCTCAGTTTTCAACCTCTGAAATAGAAATTAGATGTTCTGCAAGTGGAGGAACAGTCAGCAATGTTCAGATAACAACAAACTCCGATCCTTCAACAGGACTAACAATTTCAAGCTCTCAAACAATAAGTTCAAGCATATCAAGCGGTTCTTCAAGCACAGCAAAATGGAGTGTTACAGGAGACTCTCCAAATACATACTCAGTTTCATACACCATTTCAAGCGACGGCACAGAGTCATGGAGTGGTGCTAGTACAACATCTGTAGAAGTACCAACACCAGCACAATTAACAGTTGAATATGTTCTTCCGCCTTCTTTATTTACTCCATCTGTCGAAACACTTGATTTCAGAATGACAAATATAGGTGGAACAACTGCGAGTAATGTGAAGATGAGGCTTAACAGCTCAAATGGATATATTGGGAGTCAAGTTGACTATCCAACAACAATAGCTGCGGGCGCAAGTGCATCATATAGTTGGACAAACACAACAGGATTCAATGAGTCAGGAACATATACCACAACAGTTTATCTTGGAAGCACAAAAAATGATGCTGTAACTGCCACAGTGAATGCTGCAGGAGGAAATATAACTCAGAATGTTGGTTGGAATATGATGTCTTTATCATCAAATCCTAGTAATAAAACAGTTCCTTCTGTTTTATCAAATATATGGGATAATCTGACAATAGTGTGGGGTTATAATGCTTCAGAATCAAATGAAAACTTAAGATGGTTAAAGTATGATCCTGATGCTTTGGATCCTTCAAGTAACACTCTTCAGGAGTTTGATATATATTCAAGTTATTGGGTTAGAACTGATGCAGAGGTTGACATAAGTATATCAGGAGATGCACATTCAACAACAAATGTTTCTTTATACACTGGTTGGAATATGGCAGGATACCCTGCTAATACAAATGCAGATGTTAATGACAGCATAACAAGTATAGTTAATGATATAGTTATAATATGGAGTTATGACTCCTCTGAGTCTGACGAAGTGGACAAATGGAAAAAATTTGATCCAACAGCATTAGATCCTTCAAGCAACACACTTGAAAACTTTACAACTGGTTCTGGATATTGGTTCAGAATGAGTGCACCTCAGAATTTTAGCATAAATTGGTAGAGATGAAAATGAAGCAGATACAATTCGCAATTGTTTTTGTTTCAATTTTTTTAATGGCTGTTGTAAATGCTCAGCCAAGTTTGCCAACAGGATATTATGGGTATGTAACTGATGTTGAAGGAGATCCAGTTGTAGGAAAAATAGTTATTGTAAAAGATGTTTATATGATGATGGTTGGTCGGTCAGAACAAACTAATATTGATGGACTTTACTCGCTAAATGTTGTTTGGGACAATCAAGAAACAGAAGACTATGAAGGAGTTAGTTCAGGAGACATAATTTATTTTTTCGTTGATGAAGAAAAATTAAAAACAACAACTGTTGATGAACAAGGTTCAAATAGTAAATTAGACCTTTTATATCAAGAGAGTGGCAGTTCCTCTTCAACAACTAATGTTGAAGAAACAGAAGAAGAGGAAGAAGAAACTTCTGAAGAGACAGAAGTGATTGAAGAGGTTGAGAAAGAAATGCAGGAAGAAATTATTGAAGACACAACTCAAGAAATTGTTGAAGAATCATCTGAAACAAAAACAGCTTTACCAAGCGAGGATAATTCATCTGAATCAAATATTTCAGGGATGTTCTTTTGGTTTGGAATAGTTGTTGTGGTATTATTATTAGCTTTATTTTTTGTTTGGAGGAATAAGAGGTGAATTTATAGTGAGACTAACAAAGACATTAATAACAATATTTGCTATTTTGATAACAGTATATTTAGTTTTAGCAATTCCTCAGCAACCAACAGCTTATCAAGGATATGTAAAGGTAGATGGACAGACACCTCCAACAGGAACAACAGTATATGTTTTTGATCAATACAATAACACTGTTGGGAATGATACAACTGGAACAACTGCATCAGGCATTTATAGTCTTAATGTAGGGCGTGAATCAACTGATAATATCAGTGATGGTTCTGTTGTAGATGATGAAACAATATATTTTTATGTGGCTGGAACTTTGGCACATACAAGAGTTGTTAATGATAGTGGTTTAACATTCACAGTCAATTTATCAATATCAGACATTTCTTCTCCTTCAGCTCCTTCTTCACTTGTAGCCATAGAGATATCTGCAGGCACTATTAATCTTTCATGGAGTGCTGCAACAGATGATATAGGCGTACAGAAATATCTTGTTTATAGAGGAACAAACTCAGGAGTAACAAATGATACAGGTACAAACATAGGCAACACAACAGATACAAATTATACTAATAGTGGATTAACAGCAAATGGCTCAACTTATTATTATGTAGTTACAGCAATGGATACAGCTAATGAAGGATCAGAATCAAATGAGGTAAATGTAACTGTTACCGATTCAACAGCTCCATCAGCACCTACAGGTTTGACGGTCTCGGACCAAAGTGGTGCAGAAGGAACATTATTTGTTAGTTGGAGTGCAAACAGCGAAAACGATTTATCAAACTACACGCTTTACAATAGCACAGATAACACGACTTTTTCATCTTTAACAACTACTGCAAACACTAATTATACAGATACAGGTTTAACAGATGGAAGTGCTTATTATTACAAGTTAATGGCTCAGGATACATCTGGAAATCCATCTTCCAACTCAAGCGTAGTTTCAGGAACACCAACAGATAGTTCAGCACCAATAGCTGTAACAGGATTAACAACGGTTGATGTAACAAGCACAGAAAACCAGTTGAATATCAGCTGGATCGCCAGTGTAAGCTCAGATACTCAGGGTTATTTTTTATTCAGGGATGATTCTTTAATAATAAATCTTACAGGCATAAACAATGTAAGTCATATAGATACAGGTGTGACTGACGGAACAAATTACTCTTTCAAAGTTTCAGCATACGATGAGGTGCCAAACTTTGCTTCAAACACAACAACAACAGGCGTACCAATAGATGACTTATCACCAAAAGCAGTTACAATAAGTTCAACAGTTGCTTCAAACCACACAATAAATATTACCTGGAGTAATGTAACCCAGAACTCAGACAGCTCAGCAATACAAGACCTTATAGGTTACCATGTTTATATGAATGATAGTGGAAATTGGTATTTAGCTCAAAACACTACAGCAGGAACACTCTCATATTATAATAGTACATTGACAAATGGAGTCACTTATTATTTTAAGGTTACAGCTTATGATGATGTAGGAAATGAAGGAACAAATACCAGTACTTCAGGAACACCATCAGAAAGACCAACTCTAAGTGCTTCTCCAGCCAATGGAACAGAGATAAAATCAAGTGTTTTAGTAAATATAACTATAACCTCTGGCAGTCCTTTGGATGTCACTTCATACGAGATATACAACTCTTCAGGACAGCAGCTTTCAGACAACCAAACAAACAGTACAGGAGGAGTTACTACTTGGAATTACTCAATAAACCCTTCAACATGGAGTGAAATAAGCCATAAAGTAGTTGTTTTCGCCAACGATACAAATGGTCAAAGCAATCAGGAAAACTTCACATACATAATTGATGATACAACACCTTCAGTCTCAGGTGCTGCGTTTAGCGATGCTGATAATATAGTAAGGCATGCAGATAGTATAACTTTAAATGTTACAATTACTGATACAAATACTATTGCATCTGTTTTAGTAGCTAATGACAGTTCTATTTCAATGAGTGTTTTGTCAGGAAACATTTATTATGTTACTACAAACGCCACAGAATTAGGTTGTTCAAACACTGACGGAGATTGCACAGTCACATTCACAGCAACAGATAGTGCCGGAAATGTGAACAATTCACATACATACACCTTCACGATTGACGATATTTATCCATCTGTAACAGGTGCTGTTATGGCAGGTGGTCTGATAAACCTAACAGACAACATTGTAAGAGAAAACGACACTATAGAAGTAAACATAACTGTTTCAGACACAAACAACATAACAAGTGTAACTGTAAATGGGCAGTCAATGAACAATATCACAGCAACAACTTATAATTATACTGGAACTGCACTTTCACTTTGTGGTGCAAGTGAAGGCGCGTGCACTTTGCAGTTCAACGCTACAGATATTTCAGGCAATCTTAATAGCTCAACAACCTTGGCTATGACTGTTGATGATACTGTTTCAACTGTTAATTTGGTTTCTTTATCAGAAGATTATGTGCAGAACAATACAGTGGTTGTTGTTACAGTTAATGTTAGCGATACACATAGCTCTGTTTATAATGTGACTGCAGAAGGATATTCATTAACAAATCAGGGTGTGGATGTTTGGAATGCAAGCATAAACTTAACTTCAGGTAATAATGTAGTTGATGTAGTGGTTTATGATATTGTTGGGAATCAGCAAACAGACAACTCAACAAGTTTCACAATAGATGATGTTTCACCAGTTATACATTCTGCAACTCTTGAAGATGATTATACTCAGAATGGAACGCTCGTATTATTAACTGTTAATGTGACAGATAATTCAATTAGTACTGTAACTGCTGAAGGAATATCTTTGACAAGATCTCAATCTTTCCAGGATTTATGGACTGGAAATGTGACTTTGTTCTCAGGAGACCTTGTAATAAATGTTTCTGCAACAGATAATGCTAGCAACACAGCAGTTAATGAAAGCACAACTTACACAATTGATGATACTTCTCCTGGAATAAACTCTGTTTCTTTGGCAGATAATTATGTTAGAACAGGACAAATAGTTCAAATAACAGTAAATGTAACTGATGGATATACTTATTCTGTAACTGCAAATATCAGTGGTACAACATCATCATTAGTTAATACAACTACTGATACATGGATAGGCAACTTAACCATTCCTTCAAGCAGTGGTTTGGTTGAAATAGTTGCTGTTGATGGAGCTGATAATTCAAACACAACTAACTCAACAACATTTACAGTTGATGATACATCTCCTTCATTCTCAATAATTGTTCCTGCAAGTAGCGGATTATACACTAATGATGATGGAAACATAACTTTTAACTTCACTGTATCTGATGCAAGCCTTGCAAAAGTTAATGTTTCGATTGATAATGCGACTTACAAGAATGGTAGTGCTGTAAATGGAACTCATATTTGGTTGTTCACAGATTTAAGAGCAGGATTACATACAGCTGTTTTCACTGCGATGGATAATGCAGACAATAATGCAACTTCAGTCAGTAGAAGTTTCCACATGATAAGACCTTTGAATGTCTCAGAAGCAATTGATGATTTAGAAACAGGTCTTGGATCTGCAGTGACTGGTTTTAACATAAGCAATAGTGCTGGCGATATAAGTTCAAATGAATCAGCAGATATAAACACTACTTTAACAATCGAAATGAATTTGAATCTTTCAGGAACAAATGTTTCTGTAACCATTCCTGACTTTGATGGTTTAGATGTTAATTGGGAGCAAACATTTACTGTTGTGACAAATGAGAGCTCTGTAAAAGCACTTACAGCAACGTCAAGAGCAGGATCAAATATCTCTGCGATAGTGTTGTTTGAAAATATGGGTTATTTCCTTGCAGAAGAAGAGTTTGGCATGGCAGAGATAACTTTCGATGTTGTATTAGCAGACTTGGATGTATTGTACATAGCAGATGATATTGGTGAAACAATCTATAAATTATCCGCGTGCAGTTCTACACCTACAAGTGTTGCAAATGTTGCTGCTGCATGTTATACTAATACATCAGCAAATGTCACAATGTATCTACCTCATTTCTCAGGAGGGGCTTTAGCCAATGATACTCAGGCACCTGATATAAATATAACTTATCCTGCTAATAACACAGAAGTAAACAACAGTTATTTCAACCTGACATTCTATGCTTATGAAGCAAATCCTAACACAGATAGTTTCTGTACTTATGTATTCAATGGAAGCATATATGATAATGACATTGACACCAGTGATATGTCTCAAACAGGAACAAGATATGATTTCAACTCAGAACTAACGCAGTTTGCAGATGGAGATTATAACTTATCAGTAAATTGTACAGACCTTAATAATAGGACTTCAACACAGATATATGCTGTGAGCATCAATGACTCTGTTAATCCTGCAATAAGTTCTTCAGGACCAAGTGGGGCTCAATCAACAACTAGCACTTCATTGTCAGTAACTTTAACAGCTACAACAGATGAAAAAAGTATTTGTAAATATGATAGTGCAAATGTTAGTTATGCTTCAATGGATGATTTTTTAGGTAGCAATACAACCTATGCTTTAACTCACGAAACATCGATATCTTATTCCGGCGATGATAGTTCAGAGAGCTATTATGTGAGATGTGCAGATCTTAATGGAGAGGTATCTGATTCAACATTGATAAGTTATTCTGTTGATGTTGGTTCTGCAGATGATGGTTCAGGTGCAGGTGCAGGAGATGGAACAGGAACCAGTGTTACAACTTACACTAAATCATGGTTGGAAATAGCTGCAGGCAGTACAAGAATTTCATCAATAGATCAATCAGTTTATGATGGTGTTCCTTTCACACAAATAGAGTTTGAAGCTCTTAATGATATGACGAATGTTGAAGTACAAGTAAGAGCTCTTACAAGTGCTCCTTCAAGCACAGGAACAATAACATACAATGCTTATAGTTATCTGCAAATAGTTGAAAGCTTTGGAGAAGATGACATAACAAATACTAAGATACAATTCAAAGTTCCGAAAGTCTGGTTGGCAACAGAGTCTATAAGTAATGATAATGTGGCTTTATTCAGATATAATGATGATGTTTGGGAAGAGCAGGAAACAACTATTACTTCAGAAGACTCAGACAATGTCTATTATGAGGCTGTAACAACTGGTTTCAGCTACTTTGCAATCGGACAGCTAGTAGAAGAAGTTGTTGAAGAAGAAACTGAAGAAGTTGTTGAAACTGAAGAAGAGGAAGAAGTTGTTGAAGAAGAAATAACTGGAGATGTTGTTGAAGACTTAGAAGAGGAGGAATTAGTTGAAAAGCAAAGCAAAGTGTGGATTTGGATATTGCTATTAGTAGTTATTGCTTTGGGAGGATTCACTTTTTGGTTTGTAAAGCAAAAGCCTAAAGGTTCAATAAAACATTATGAATTAAAAACGCATGAAGTTCATAGAGTGGATGGTGGTGTTGACAAGCTCGAAACTTTTGTAAAGACATATCTTGATAAAGGATATTCTGAAGAGCAGATAAGAAGATCATTGAAAAACGTCGGTTGGTCAGATATGATGATTGACGATGTCTTTAAAAGAATGAAGTAATAATTTTTTTTATTTTTCTCTTAGCAAATTTTATAAATGATTAATGATAAAATCTTATTGAATTATTGATTATTATATTAGTGTGAGGTGGTTATATGAAGATTTTTTTAACGACTATTGTATTATTATCAATTTTAATCGTTAGTTGTCAGAATGATATTCTTGAAGAATTAAAATGTGATTCAGATGATGATTGTGTTCAAGCCAGTTGTTGTCATGCAGATTCATGCGTGAACAAAGATTTTAAGCCGGAGTGCACAGGCATATTGTGTTCGATGGACTGCAAGCCTGGAACAATGGATTGTGGGCAAGGACGATGTGGATGTGAAAGTAATAAATGTACTGCAATTATAGGATGAATAAAACAGGTTTTTCTTTAATATTGATTTCTTTTCTATTGTTATCAGTTGTTAATGCAGCAATTATTGATTCAAGGATTGAAGAAGCATTTAATGAAAAAGAAACAGTAAAAGTTCTTGTTAAACTGAAAGATTCTAAGCAATTTAAAAAATTTAAAAACGAGTTTAATTCTTTTAACAAAAAAAACTCTGTTAATAATTTTAGATTAAAACAAGTGTTGATAAAGAACAATCAGGAAAAAGTTTTGTCTAAGCTGAATTCTCAAAAAGGATTTATGTTAGGCCATAAATATAGTAATATAAATGGTTTTTCAGCAAAGATAACACGGAAAGCGTTAAATAAACTGATGAAAAATTCTGATGTTGAGTTCATACAATTTGATAATCCTGTCAAGGCTTTTTTGGATAATAGTATTCCCCTGATAAATGCAAGCACAACATGGGATTTGCAGTCAAATGGAATTAATATAACTGGTAGTGGAGAAACAATATGTATTGTTGACACAGGAATAGATTATACTCATCCTGCTTTGGGCGGGTGTAGTATTACAAAAATTGTTCTTAACGGAACTATTGAAAATCTTACAACTCCAATAGAATCAAATCACCCTTACTCGCATAATACACTTTATAACTGGACGATTAACAGAACAGGTTATTCAAGCATAGCAATTCATTTCAAAAACTTAAGCGTTGAGTCAAACTATGACCAATTAAAGATTTATGATAAGAATGGAACTCAGATAGGTTCGTTCTCAGGCAGGCATGATGGTGTCTGGAGTCCTCATGCACAAGGCGATACAATAAGAATTCTTTGGCAGACTGATCCAGCCACAAATGATTATGGAATTTACATAGACAAGGTTATTAATGGTACAACAAACACTAGTTATGACTGGAGTAATTGTCAAAAAATAATTGGTGGTTGGGACTTTGTCAACAGTGATGGCAATCCATATGATGATAATAGTCACGGAACTCATTGTGCAGGAATTTCTGCTTCTGAAAATGAAACTTACAGAGGAGTTGCTTACGATGCAAATTTATTGGCTGTTAAAGTTTTAGATGATGGTGGGAGTGGAACTGACTCTGATGTCGCTGCAGGTGTTGACTGGTGTATAAATCAAAGTTCAGATTATAATATATCTGCAATAAGTATGAGTCTTGGTTGTAGTGGCGGAAGTTGTACTCATTGGCAGTCTTACTGCGATAATGATTCTGAAGTGTTCTTCTCTGCAGAACCAATTAACACAGCAAATAGTTTGGGTATTCCGGTATTAATAGCTGCAGGGAACGATGGTTGGACAGATGGAATATCATCTCCTGCTTGTGTTAGTGGAGCGATTCCTGTCGGAGCAGTTAATGATGCAGATACAATAACTTATAATAGAGGTTCTTTGCTTAGTTTGCTTGCTCCAGGAGTGAGTATTCGTTCAACAATTCCTGGTACGAGTTTTGGTGATAAATCAGGTACTTCAATGGCTACTCCTCATGTTGCTGGCGCAGCTGTATTGCTTAGACAATTTTATAGGCTAAAAACAGGTTTATCTTTAGGAATTCAAAGTATGAAAGATGCTTTTAACAACACAGGAAAACTAATAAATGATTCTGCAGGTTCAGGATTGTATTTCTCAAGAATAAATGTTTATGATTCAATAAGAACATTAGACATTCCTATAATTAACTTTACAACTCCAACACCCACCAACAATACTATAACCTCAAACATTTCAATAGATATAAACATCTCTGCAGTAAATCAGGTGAATAATATTAGTTTTTGCACACTTGAATGGAACTATACAAATGAAACCATGGATTTGTCTGGAAGCGAAACATCTGTTAGTTGTTATAAAAACAAGAATTTGACTTCTTCAGGATTTTTTCATTATAAAGTATTTGCAAATGATACTTTTGGAAATATTGGTGTTTCGGACAGCAGGTATTTCAATATGACTAACTCTCCACCAAACATAACCTCTTTCACTCCAAATGAAACACATATTTCTGTTGCAGAAAACTCCTCTATATTGTTTAATCACACATCAATAGATATTAATAATGACTCGCTAACGTATAATTGGACTCTTAACCTTACAACTCAATCAGTTAATATTTCATGGACTTACCAACCAAATTATACTGCTACAGGAGGATATAATGTTACATTGTTTGTGAGTGATGGAAAAACAACAACAATTAATTACTGGAATTTAACAGTGAACAATACAGATACAATTCCTTCAATAATAAGTTTCAGCCCAAACTTTAGCAATATAACATTCTCTGAAAACACCACTCAACTATTTAATCATACATCAAGTGATGAAGATAGTGATACACTAAGCTATAGTTGGCTATTGAATGGTTCTGAAGAATCAAATGAAAGTTATTGGAGTTATACGCCAAATTTCACAGCTCATGGTTCATGGAACATAACACTTATAGTTTCAGATACACAAAATAATACAGATAGCAATTTTTGGAATATAACCATAACTGATGTTAATGCTGCACCTATATGGAACTCTGTTAGAAATCATTCAATTCTGCCGAATGAAACTTTAAATTATTCATTGGATGTTTCAGATCTCGATGGAGATAACATAAGCTTTTGGGTTAATGACACAAATGTATCTGTGAATAATGACTCTTTGACTTTAAACTATGACCCTGAAAACTTTTCAGGGGATTTTAACATAGAAGTAACTGCATTAGACAATGACACTAACACATCTGTTTTTATGAATATAATAGTCAATTATCCTCCTGTTTTTAACAAAACAATCCCTTCATTTTCATGGAATGAGAATAGTGCAAACAATAATGCTTTTGACTTGGATGATTATTTTTACGACCTTAATGACAACTCAAGTTATAGTTATTTAGACTATAGTTATTTAGGCAATAGCAATATAGTCGTAAGTATCTCATCAGTTAATGTTGTGAGCTTTTCTCAGCCAAACAATTGGGATGGTCAGGAAACAGTGATTTTTTCTGCAAATGATGATTATAATTCTTCTGATTCAAACAGTGTCTCTTTGATGGTTAATAATGTTAGAAGTGGTGGAGGGAGTGGGGGTGGTAGCTCAAGCTCTTCTACAAGCATAAGCATTCCTAAAGATTCATCTTCTAAAATATGGAGTAGGATATCAAGCGGAGAATTAAAGACAATGACTATATCAAGAGAAGAACTTCCTTTGACAAAGATATCTTTTGAGCTTAATAAAGATGTTAAATCAGCTCAGATAACTGTTAAAAAGATTGAGAGTCCTGCAATAGCAAAGCGATTTTCAGGAAAAAGTTATGTTTTCTTGGAAATAAATAAAGAAAATGTATTGAAGAGCGATATTGAAGAAGCGAATATTGAATTTGAGGTTTCGAAAGAATGGCTTGCCAATAATTCCTTGAATGAGCAGGCGGTTGCCATGTTTAGATATGTTTCTGATTGGTTAGAGTTAAATACTATCATTGTTGGTGAAGATAAGGAGAATGTTTTTTTCAAGGCAGAAACTCCTAGCTTCAGCTTTTTTGCAATAGGAGAAAAAGAATTGCTTGTTCAGGAAGAAGTTCAGGAAATAATTCTTGATGAGACAAAGGAAGTTGTTTTAGAGGAAAAAGAAATTGTTGTTGAGGAAATTGTAGAAATAGTTGAAGAAGAAATAATCGGCGTTTCAGATCATAGTAACAAATACTTCTGGTTGTTGTTAATGTTTGTGGCGATGGTCCTTTTTTGGACTGTTTTTAAAAGTAAAAAGTGAGGTCAGTAATAATTCCTTCTTTTTTTCCAAAACATTTAAATATAACGTGTGTTTAACTATTCTTTGTTGATTTTAAATCAACGCAAAAGGCGTTTAATAAACGAAACTTGTTTGAATGGTGGTTTTGAAGAAAAAATGACTAAAAAAACAAATAAAACAAAGAAAATAAACAAAACAGGAAAAGAACAAGATGAACTGCAAGTATCAAAAGATAATATTGTAGAGTTAACAGATACACTAAAGAGAATACAAGCAGAATTTGAAAACTACAAAAAGAGAACAGAGAAAGAACAGGAAGACTTCAAAAAATATTCTGATAAAGAATTAATTAAGAAATTATTACCAATAATAGATAATTTTGAATTGGCATTCCAGAACAACTCAAAAAATGAAGATTTCATAAAAGGAGTTGAACTAATATACTCACAACTATTTCAAATACTTGAAGAAAAAGGATTAAAATCAATAAAAGCAGTTGGAGAAAAGTTTGATCCATACAAACATGAAGCATTGTTAATAGAAAAATCAAACAAAGAAAACATTGTGCTCGAAGAACTACAAAAAGGATATACTCTAAATGATAGAGTAATAAGGCACACAAAAGTAAAGGTGTCTAAGAAATAAAAATAAAATAAACATTTTAAGGAGGAAAATAAAATGGGAAAAATAATAGGAATTGATTTAGGAACAACATTTTCAGCAGCCGCAGTATTAGAAGGAGGAAAACCTGTAATAATACCCAATGCTGAAGGACAAAGAACAACGCCATCTGTTATAAGTATTACAGAAGAAGGTGAGAGATTAGTTGGTCAAGTAGCAAGAAACCAAGCAATAACAAATCCAGAACACACAGTTGCAAGTATCAAAAGACATATGGGTTCTGACTATAAATCTAAAGTTTGGGACAAAGAGTATTCTCCACAAGAAGTCTCGGCGATGATATTGCAAAAATTAAAAGTAGATGCAGAAGCATACCTTGGAGAAGAAGTAACCCAAGCAGTAATAACAACTCCTGCATATTTTGAAGACAGCCAAAGGCAAGCAACAAAAGATGCAGGAAAAATTGCTGGATTAGAAGTTCTAAGAATCATAAATGAACCAACAGCTGCATCTTTGGCTTATGGATTGGATAAAGAACATGAGCATACAATACTAGTATTTGATTTTGGAGGAGGAACATTTGATGTTTCAATACTTGAATTAGGAGATGGAGTTTTTGAAGTAAAATCTACAAAGGGTGATAATCATCTTGGTGGAGATGATATAGATAATATTATTTTAGAATGGATGATTAAAGAATTCAAGAAAGACCAAGGAATAGATTTATCAGAAGACAAAACTGCAAAACAAAGACTCAAGGAAGCAGCAGAAAAAGCAAAGATAGAACTATCAACAAAAATGAAAACAACTGTGAATCTACCATTCATAACGGCAGACAAAGCAGGTCCAAAACATCTTAATATTGAATTAACAAGGGCCGAGTTTGAAAAAATGATTGATGATATTATTGAAAAACTAAAAGTGCCTACTCAATTAGCATTGAAAGATGCCAATATGAAACCAAAAGACATACACAAAGTAATATTTGTAGGTGGAAGCACAAGAATACCTTCAGTGCAAAGTTTAGTGAAAGAAATAGTTGGAAAAGATGGAGATAAATCAGTTAATCCAGATGAAGCAGTTGCTTTAGGAGCAGCAATACAGGGAGGAATTCTAGGAGGTGATGTAAAAGATGTGTTATTATTAGATATAGCTCCTTTAAGTTTAGGAATAGAAACACTTGGAGGCGTACTAACAAGACTAATAGAAAAAAATACTACTATACCAACAAAGAAAAGTCAGGTGTTCAGCACTGCCGCAGATAATCAAACAGCAGTTACAATTAGAGCATTTCAAGGTGAAAGAAGTATGGCTATTGATAATAAGTTATTAGGACAATTTGACCTAGTAGGTTTACCGCCTGCTCCAAGAGGAATACCTCAAGTAGAAGTTACATTTGACATAGATGCAAATGGGATTGTACATGTAAATGCAAAAGATCTTGGTACAGGAAAAGAGCAGAGCATAAAGATAACTGCAACAACTAACTTGTCTGAAGATGAAATAGAGAAAATGAAGAAAGAAGCAGAGAAATATTCTGAAGCAGATAAGAAACAAAAAGAAGAAGTTGAAACATTGAATCAAGCAGACACATTAGCTTATACAACAGAAAAATTGTTGAAGGATATAAAAGGCAAAGTAGATAAAAAATTAGCTGAAGACATCAAAAAGAAAAATGAAGAGCTAAAAAAACTCTTAGAAGCAAAGAAGAGAGATGTGAAAGCCATAAAGAAACAAGTTGATAGCATGAATGAAATGGTTCAAAAAGCAAGCATGGAAATGTATCAAAAGGCTGCAGAGGAACAGGCCACTAAACAAAAAGAAAAACCTGAAACAGAAGGAAAGAAAAAGAAAGATGAGAAAGTTGTTGATGCAGACTATGAAGAAGTGAAAGACAAGAAAAAAAATAAAAAGAAAGATAAAAAGAAATAGTTTCGATGAGAATAAAAAAAATAATCATCAAAAACTATAAGAGTATTAAAGAGTTAGTAATAGAAGATTTTTCTGAGTTAAATGTCTTGATAGGAAAGAATGACTCAGGAAAGTCAAATATACTATCAGTTCTTGACTTAATCTTTAATTCAAACAGCCATGATTTAAAGTTGGCAGAAACAAATATTCTTGAAACAAAATTCAAAGAAAATGTTTCAAGGTTATTCTTTGATAAAAACAATCCTTTCTCAGAAATAACTGTTTTTCTGGAAATATCAAAACACGAGTTAGAGAAAGCAGATTTGAAATCAGACGAAACGAATGATGAGATAGTTATATCAAGAAAACTGCTTGAAAACAAACTAGTATTGGACTTCTTAAGACTTAACAAAGTTGTATTAGTAAAAACACCTGATGAAAAAAACAGGTTTTTAGAAAACAACTCTTTCACTGATAATTATGCAAATTTTGATGGAAAGAGATTTCTTGAACAATTACCAAGAAGATTTCAGCTTATACCTGCAGATAGAAACATAATAAGAAGTCCTGCTGAGTCATCAGGCAAAATGAAAGCAGAGAAATACATAAAAAATTCTTTGATGAGTTTAGCTAATAGTAATGATGAAGACAAAAACTTATTATTTGAACAATTCACAGATTTCATAAATGATATTTCACCATTGATTTGTAAAATTGAATCTGTGAAGAAAAATGGAATTATAATAGACTTAAAATTTAAAAATATTTTCTTACAGGAAATTCCTCTATCTACAATAGGGGGAGGAAATAATGAGCTTCTTTTATTATTGCATGAGATAATAGTGTCAGGAGGAAAAGTATTGGCAATAGAAGAGCCAGAAATTCATCTTCATCCTGAAGCAGAGAGAAAACTATTTAGGTTTATGCAGGAATTCTCACAAACAACTCAAATGTTAATAGTTACTCATTCATCAATATTTGTGCAACCAACAAATCTTCATGGATTGTTAAGAGTTGTAAAAAAAGGACAAAATACTGAAGTTTATGGACTTAAACATACAATAATAGATAATAATCGATTGATACAAGAGTTAAATGCAGAAAACTGCGAGATGTTCTTTGCAGACAAGGTATTATTAGTGGAAGGAATATCTGATAAGATAATGATGGAAGGATTAATTGATAAGTACTGCAAGTCTGCCGAAGAAATAAAGGTTGTTAGTAGTTTTAGCAAGGATAATTTTGAAGTTTATGTTGAGTTACTAAAAATTTTTAAAATACCATTTATTTTAAT
>NZBB01000024.1 GCA_002686295.1 Candidatus Woesearchaeota archaeon | reverse complement strand
TTTCTAGACTTTCTAGTACGTCGTAGCTTCTGCTTCTTGGTACATTTGCTATGTCGCTTAGTTCTCCTGCAGTACTGACACCTCTTGATAACAAAGCAGTCCAAATTTTAACTTCATATAAATTGAGTCCAAAAAACCTTCTCAGTTTGCTTAGAAATTCATCTTTAACTATCATTCACTTTACCTCCTAAAAATAGGATTATTCACCCCTTTTTGATATTAAAAACGCATAACTACTATAAATATGTTACTATTTTTTACAATTTAAGAATAGCAAATTTTTTTCATCATTTTTTTATGACAATAAACAACTCATTTGGAGTTTCAAATTCTTTATGAAAATAACCCTTTTTTTTGATAAAATTAAACAACCAATTTCTCTTGTTTTTATCAATTTTTTTGCACCCACCAAGACTTGTTTTTGAAAAAGAAACAACCAACCATTTGCATTTAATATTTTCAATTAAGATTTTAGAAATATGTTTTTTCCTTGTTTCTAATGAGTCAAGCAGTTTGAACAAAAAACAAATATCTGCTTTAATTTTTTTAAGTTTTTCTTGTTCATTAATTAAGTCTATCTTTATTGTCTTTGAGTTCGTGTTTATTTTTTTGAAAAATCCTTTTATGAATTCTAAATCTTTTTTAGAAATGTCGGATGCAATATATTTTGGTTTATATCCTAAAAAAAAATAACTTATTGGGTTTAAGCCACAACCAATGTCGAAAATAGTTTTTTGTTTTTTAGTTATTTGAAATATTTTTTTATATACTTCTTTATAATAAGGTAGTCTTTCCTTTGTGGATTTGTGTAATGAAAGAATGTCTATTATTGTTTGTTTTTTATCATGTTTTTTTAATGTTTTTAATAATTCAAATCTTTTGGAATAATTTTTTTCTATGAATACACCATATATTTCTCTTAGTTGTTTGCGAATTTCTTTAAGTACAATTTTATATTCTTTGCTTCTGTTATTGAATTTTTTTATTTCTAAAGAGTTATTAAGTTCTTTATTTTTATTAAAAAATTTTTCAAGTACTTCTTTAACTAATTGTAAATCCAAATTTTGCAATTCTTTTTTAGAAATAATATCCTCAACAAATTTTTTTATTGATTTTTCCATCTTAGAATTCCTGCTATACCTGTAAGACTGTTCAATGTTTTTTCAACATTTTCTGAGTTTATTACATGAACTTTTCCATCCATTTGCTCACAAGTTAATAAAACTTTTTCAATTTTTTCATAGTTGTTGTTTTTTGATTTTTGCAAGAACGAATAGCTAATAATAATATCTCTTACAGCTCCGATAGAGGTTTTTTCTTCAACTTCTTTTAGTCCATAGCAAGCAGTTCCTTTAGATATATTTAACAACAATTTATCAAGAAGTTTTGTTTCTTTTGCAATTCTGTTTTTATCTAAAACTTTTTGTAACTCTGGTCTTTTTAAAACTTCATTAATTGCTGATTCACTTGCTTGTGAAATACTTGCTTGAACTATTTTTTTCTTTATACTTTCGGGCAATATTTTCATTAAGTTTTCTTTCCAAAATCCAGGGCTAGCAAGTATTATGTGATTAAACTTTTTTTCATATTCAAGAATTTTTTTGCTTAATTCAATATTGAAATCGTTTTTCGAAACATGTTTTTTTTCTTTTTTTTGTACATTGCCTTTAATTTTTCCTATTAATTCAAATCCTTTGCCTTTAAGTTTTGCAAATAGAGCTTCTTCTCTATCAAATATTACTAAAAGTATTTTTTGAGGTGTTGATTTTGTTGCGTCAGTTATTTTTTCTAATTGATACTTAAACCATTGTTCTTTAACAATGGTTATTATGGAGTTTAACTCTAAGTTGAAACTATGATGTTCTCCTCTTGGAATTTCATCTGGTGAATCAACTATTATGCCAAGAACTTTTAAACCAGCTTCTAAAAGTTCTGTTTTCTCAACTTTTATAGCTAAGAAAAATTGTTTTCTTACAACTTTGGGATTTCTATCTGTGTTTTCTCCTATCTTAATTTTTCTTTCAGTTTTTCCTTTAATTAAATCATTTGTTGATATTAATTGACTAATAATCCACAAATCATCAAAGTTTTCAATTTTAACTGTTAATTCCTGTTTTTTCAGGTTTTTCTTAATTATTTTCATGTTTAAATTAATTAAATAGTTCTTTAAATGTTTTTTTGAAAATAGGTTTACAAATCAGTTTTTTGTGTTATTTGTTTAAACATAAAATGTTTTGGTGTGCGTATAGTTCATTAAAACCAATAAATTTATATATTTTAGATTCAGTATTTGTTATTATGATGAAAAAGGGACAACAAGCAAGTGCTGGAAGTGCTGCGATTTTAGTGATAATCATAGCCACCATAATGCTTTTATATATATTATTCTTACCACCTGAAGATAGAGCTGTTTTGTTAGGTGAAGATAATAGAACGTTTACTTCTTCATCAAACGGAACTACTATTTCTGGTTTTAATAAATATTTGCTCGAAGAGAACATTGGTAGGTTAGAATACTTGAGATTTGATTACAAAGAACATCAAGTTCCTTCTTTCAGAGTTTATTCACAAAAAGAAGCAGCTATTTTGAAGTCTGTAAGTTCTGTTTTTCTAAAAAACACTTTTGGGGAAAAAAAGTTTTTTAATATTTCTTTTAACATAATTAATAGATTGACAACAGATGTTAAATTGTCATTTAATGTTGAAGAAGCAATTGGAAGATTAGAGATATATTTAAATGGTCGTGAAATATTTAATGGTGGTTTAAGTAAAGGAACTCCAGAACCAATTGAATTGTCAAGAGAGTTTTTAGAAGATGAAAACATCTTATCATTTAAAGTTTCAAGTCCTGGTTTTGCTTTTTGGAGACTTAATAGATATTCGCTGAAAAATTTGTTGTTAACGGGAGATGTTTTAGATATTTCAAACAGTAAAAGCACACAATTTTTTTATTTAAGTGAGATAGAAAAAAACAATCTTGAAGAAATTAAATTAAAATTTTATCCTAATTGTGAACAAAATTCAGTAGGTCCTTTAATTATTTATTTTAATGCTCAGGAAGCTTTTTCTGGAGTAGCAGATTGTGGTGTTTATAACACATTATTTTTAGATAGAAACGAAGCTTTCGTTGATAAAAACGAGTTGGAATTTGTTGCTACAAAAGGATCCTATTTTTTAGATAGAGTTTCAATTGTTTCTAACTTAGAAGGATTAATTAATCCAGTTTATTATTTTGATTTGGAAGACAAATTATTTGTCGATAATGATTTGAATGAAAGCTTTAATATCTCGATGGAAATAAGATTTGTGAATGATGATTATAAAAAATTAGAATACAATATAAATGGACGAACAAGATCTTTACAGACTAATGACTTAGCATATTCCTTCCTTTTAGATAATTATGTTTTTTCAGGAATTAACTCTTTAGAGTTAATACCAAAGTCGATTGTAGATATTGCTTTGTTAAAAATTGTTTTAAATGAAGAATAACATCTACAAGGAGTTTGAAAAAAAGAGGTTAGAATTCTTTATTAATTTGAAAAAATGGGTTTAAAAGATAAAGCAATGATGGCTGCAGAGGTTTTAGCTCCAGAAGCAGCTCCTGCTATAGAAGCAAAAAAAGCAGTTGATATGAAGAAAGAACAAGACAAAAAGGCCATAGATAAATCGAGATTAGAAATTGAAAAAGAAAAGCAGATAGCAAAGAACGTAGAGGAAGCAAAAAAAGAAGAAAAAAGTCAAGCCAGAAAAGATAAACTACAAAATGTTTGGAGAAAGATATCATCATCTGGTTCTGGCAGAAATTCAAATATAGGTGTTTTCTTTATTTTAACGTTTATGTTGCATCTGTTTGATGGTTTGATGAATAATTTTAGTAGGTTGCCTGGAAATTTTATGATGATTCTTGGATTGTATGTAGCGTTAACATTATTTGCTATTTTTATTATTTACAAATCAAGTCTTTCTTCAGAAACATGGACTATTGTAGGAATTTCATTATTTGCTTTTTTTCTTCCATTCATAATGAATTTTTATTATACAGATTATTTGTTTGCAATATTGCTTGCGGTGCCTGTTTGGCCTTTATACTTGTTTTTTAATCCTTCTGATTCAACAGCTATAGAAAAAATTGGGCGATGGTATTTCTTCGTTGTTATAGGGTTGGCAGTCTACATATTTTTGACAAATATCGCGGTAGGACAAGTTCTTTCTTCTCCCGGAGGAGATGCACGTGCAGGAACAGAGATATTACACGAATTTTTTGTTGTCAATACTGGAAAAGTGTTTGATTCAATAATGAACATTCCTACAAATATAATGGATAGAGTTGACCAAACGATCAATATGCCTTACTTTACAGGACAAGTAGAAAAAAACAAGGATGTGCCTTTGGGGGTTTATATTGAGGATTTAAAAACAACAGAACCAGTATTTAATGCAGGAAGACCAATAGTTGTTTGGGCAACCTTGAGAGGTAAAAGTTTTCAAGGAGCAATTAAAGTAACAAATAGGTGTTATGCTTTGAAGGGAAAAGAAGTTTTTTCTGGAGTGGTATATCCTGAAGATTATGAGTTGTATTATGAAGACTCAATACCATTAGAATGTCGTTTTAATGAAGGTCTTCCAGCAGGAATTTACAAAGCAATGTTTGCTTCTTCATTTTTATTTCCCACATGGGGATATGTAACCTATACTTTTATTGATAGAGAAACATTAAGGTCTTATTATTCTCAAGGAAAAAATGTTAATAATGCTTTAGACATACCAAAGAAAGCAGAAGCAACATATACTTCTGGTCCTGCAGGAATAGGAATGAGTTCTATTGATTTACCAATAGCTATTGATATGGCGGATGTTGAAGGAACGTTTCAGGATTCTGTAAAGATTCCTTCTTTTGGAGTTACATTAAGCAATTCGTGGTCTCATGGAAAGATAGATTATGTTAATAAATTAATAGTAACAATTCCTGAAGACATAAGTTTAACAAATTGTATTCCTAAAGTATCTTCAATAGATTCAGAAGAAGGAACAGATAGTTATCTTTTTACTGTTAGTTCACCTGGTGAATTCTTTACGACAGTTACTTGTCAAACAGAGATAATAAATCCTTCAGAATTCATCGGTTCTAATCTTAAAGTTGATAGAACAATTGCTGTCGAATCAGAATATAGCTATTCATTAAAAGAGGATATAACTATAAGGGTGGAAGAATGAAAAAAACATTGATTGTTTTGGTTATTTTGACATTGTTTTTGTGGAGTTGTACTTCTGGAAATGGTTCATCAGTTTCAACAAACTATTTCCAAGGTTCAAAAGGTGTTGAGATAAGTTTTTTACCAAGTAGCCCACCAAATGAAGTTTATGAGGAATCACCTTATGTTCCTGTTGGATTGCTTGTTTCAAATGAGGGTTCATATTCATTAAATGAAAGCAGTAAAGGAACTCTTTCGTATGAATACGACAATTTTTTTTTAAAAGATATTTCAATGGAAGGATGGGAAGATGTAATTTTAGAAGGCAAATCTTATAAGTATCCGGATGGTGAATGGTTGGATCAGATGTTGCCTGCGTTTGAAGTTAAAAAAGTTCCCGGAACAATACAGCAACCAAGTACAAAAATAACTGCGACTATTTGCTATCCTTATAAAACAAAGTTATCAGACGAAATATGTATAGATACAACTCCTTTAACGCAAGATGTTAGACAAAAAGTTTGTTCATTAGAAAATAAGGTTTATGTTGATCAAGGGGGGCCTATCGCGATTACAAAGTTAGAAATCGAAATGCAATCATTTGGAGGTCAGATGATGAGACCTTTCATAAGGGTTTATATGGAAAACAAAGGTTCCGGAACAGTACTTTCTCCAGTCGATGATTTTTCAAAAGCATGTATTAATAATGATAGAAACAACCAGAACAAAGTAAGAATAAAAGCAAGCATCTCAGGTCAAGAATTAGAGTGTAATCCTGCAGATGTGTCTTTAAGCAGAGGTGCGACCAACTGTTATTTAAATGAAGGCGGATTTGGAGCTCATTTAAACTATTATGCTAATTTTCTTATTGAATTAGAGTATGTTTATCAATCAAGTATTTCAAAAAATATAGAAATAATTAGAGGTGAATTGCCTAATCTTCAACCAGTAGAGGGTTGTGATGATAACTGGGAAGTAAAGGTCGGTAACGAATGTGTTAATAGATGTGAAGCTTGTTCTTCAGGCAATTTCGAATGTGGTGTTTCTTTCTCAAATGAAGATTGGAACTGTGTTTCAAGAACTGCAATAGGTGAAACCTACGAATCAATAGGAGGATTTAATGTGTCTGCTAATAGATTAAGTAAATGCATACAAGATGAAGGTTATTGTTCTCCAGAAAAGGTTTGTTGCACATCAGTATGTTTAGATGTGAATTCTTGTGTTGATTATTCTGATAAAGCAACTTGTAATGATGATCCTTGTGGTTTGAATTCATCATGTGTGTGGTCGACTAGAAGTGGAGGATATTGTCATCATTAGCTCTAATCGTTTTGTTTGAAATTCAGAATTCGGAGTCAAAAATTGTGTTTAAAAGCTTGATAATCAAATATAATCAATAAGTTTAAATATTAAAACTAACACGAAAGTTATTATGAATAGAAAAATATCTATCACTCTTTTATTATTATCAGTCTTTCTTATATCTTCTTGTGGTGGTGGTTCAGGTGGTTTCGGACAATCAGATCCTTCACGAGAAAATTTTTATCAAGGTACAGAAGGAATTAGAATGATGATAGATTCTGGAGCGCCTCCATCAAGATTGTACTATTATAGTGATGCGTTAACAGATGATTATAACTCTTTTGACATAGCTGTTGAAATCCATAATACAGGAGCTTCATGGGCTAAAGGCGGAATTTATGTATCAGGTTATGATCCTAGTTTAATATATTTAGAAGGAATAAACATACCAAAAACAGAAGGAGGGTTCTTTGATAATTGCAGAGTTGATTTAGATTTGTCAGGAACAGGAACTGATTTTTGGAGTGGTTTAGGAGGGTTTTTTGGGTGCCAAGCAGGTGGTGGTGCATTTGAATTAGGAGGTGATTCTTCAACAGGACAGGGAATTGATAATGTTAGAATAAACAATTTATTTCAAATATTTGGATGGGATAATCTTCCAGAAATAGATCTTTCTTGGGATCGTACGTCTGGAGGATTTAGTTTTGATTTTGCAGGTTTAGGTATTGATATAGATGTTCTTCATCATGGAAAAGCGTTGCTTGTAATGATTGATTCATTAGTTTTTGATAGATTTAATGGTAAAGAATTTTTATTAGCGCCAGATAATTATGACTATCCTGGTGGAGAATCAACAATAATTTCATTTCCAGGAAACATTGAAAAATCATGGCCATCTGGTTTAGATGAAACAGACATTACATTCATGGTTACTAGTTGTTATGGTTATTCAACTTTTGCAACTCCGGTTGTATGTATAGACCCTCAGCCTTTTTCAGAAACAGAAAAAGTTTGTTATCCTGGGGCTATTGACCTTCAAGGTAGTCAAGGAGCACCAGTAGCAATTAGCAATATAAAACAAGAAAATACTCCGAGAAAAGTTATATTTACAATTACAATTCAAAATGTTGGAAGAGGAAAAGTTATAAATCTTGGTGACTTAGAGCTTTGTAGTCCTTATTATCCTGGTAGATTGGGAATTCAAAGTTTAGATGTTGTGTATCTTGGAGATATAAGAATGTCTGGAAGCAATCAAAGATTGAAATGTAGTCCTGATGACTATGTTATAAGGCTTAGAGATGGAAGAGGACAGATAACCTGTACTTATGATATGGAATATACAACTGCTAAATCAGCCTATAAAGCACCACTAGTTATGGAATTATGGTATGGTTACTCTGAAACTCAAAGAAGAAATGTTCGTGTAAAGAGAGTTAGTTAAAATAGTTAAAAAATAAACAGATAATTAGGAGGTATTAAAAAATGAAGAAAGAATTTGTTTTAATCATTGCATCGTTGTTTTTGTTAATTGCTTGTGGTGAACAAGCATCAACAACCACAGCGGAAAAAACATTTATAGGTGGCACAACAGGTTTATTGGTTGAATTCATTGAAGGAGAACCGCCAGCAGAAGTTACAGATGGGGGAGTAACGCCTTTTACAGTTACAGTTAAGTTAGAAAATAAAGGCGAAGCATTTGTAGCTGGAGAAAATGTGTCTTTTGCTTTAAAAGGATTTTATGCATCTGATTTTGGAGTTAACACATCTGATTTAGTTATGATTTCAGAAGAAGATGTATTAAAAAATGAGATAAATCCAGATACTGGTGAAGCTATAAATTCACCACCTGTATACGTAACTTTTCCATCTCAGTTCAATTTTTTAGGAGAATTATCTGGTAATCAAGTATTTCCTTTTGTAGTTGATGTTTGTTATCAGTATAAAACAATTGCAAATACAGAACTATGTATAAAAGAGAATTTGCTTGACAGAACAAATACTGAGATATGCGAAGTTTCAGGAGTTAAAAACATAGAAAACTCTGGAGGACCAATACAAATAACGAGATTTGAAGAGTATACTTCAGGAAAAAACGCTGTTTCTTTTACATTAAATGTAAAGAACATGGGCAATGGTTTGTTTTCACAGGTAGGATCTCTTTGCAATCAAACGCCTATCTATAAG
>NZBB01000023.1 GCA_002686295.1 Candidatus Woesearchaeota archaeon | reverse complement strand
GATTAGGAACATATAAAATTATTAATTTTCCATTGTTTTCTTCACTTTTTTCTTTTATTTTTAAAAGATATTTTTCAACTTTATCTTTATTCTTTTCAAAACAAGCCAAACCAATATTTGAAACACAAGGATCGTTTTTTATTTTAAACCAATATAATGCTTTAAATGCTCTTGAATTAACTGCTAGTTTCATAATTATTTTTTTAAACTTATAATCATAGCTTTCAAAACGAATTGCAATCCATTGATTCTTTTGTTCAGACCATAAGTTATAATTGTAAAAATCATCATAAAAAAATTGTAGGATAGTGATGTTTGGTTTGAGATCGTGTTTTTCAAGTAACCAATATTCAGTTTTTGTATTAAATCCGCCAACTGCTAAAGGAACAACACTAAAATTTGAATTATTTCCAATAAATTCGGACAATCTTTTTGGATATGCTTTTCTTGCACAAAATCTTCCCCCGTCAGTAACAGATTCTCCGAGCGTAATTATTATTTCTTTATTTGGACTGATTTTTTTTATATCAAAAGAATCTTTTTCTATTAAAGTTAAATCTTCCGATATTTTCCAATCTTCTGTTAGTAGTTTTTGATTATTGATAGTTACAAATATTTTGTCTTCGTATGAAATTATTCTTTCTTTTTCTAAGTATAAAAGTAGTATTTCTAGAACTATAATGATTATAATGATTGTATTTGCTAAAAGAAGAATTTTTTTTAATAGATTTTTTTTTTTGTTCTTTTATTGATTATAAGTTTTAAATGAAATATTCCGATTTTTAATGATTGAATCCAGTTCATTGAAAGCTTTGTTTCTCCTCTCCTTTCTTTATATTTTATTGGGATTTGTTTTATATTTAAATTTGATTTCAATGCTTCAATTGTAAGTTCTGGAGTAAAATCGCAACCTCCAATTTTTAGTTTGTTAATAAACTTTTTTAGCGAGTTTTGTTTAATTATTCTATATGTGCAACCTATATCATTAAGTTTATGTTTATAGTTATAAGTCCATTTCAAAATATTTGCAAGAATATTATTTCCAAAAACCACGTACCAAGGCATATGTGATTTTTTACTATACCATCCTTTTGTTGTTCTGCTTCCAATAATCATATCATAATTATCAATTTGTTCTAAGAATCTCTTCGTATCTTTTGCATCAAATGTGTAATCTCCTTCTACAAGAATAATAAGATCTTTCTTTGCCTCTTTTAATCCTTTAATACATGCATATCCATAGCCTTGTTTTTTTTCTTTAATGATTTTTGCTCCAAGTTTTGTTGCTATTTGTACAGTTAGATCTTTAGAGTTGTTGTCAATTACAATTATCTCGTCAATAAAACCTAGTTTTTTGAAATCTTTTATTACAAAACCAATAGAGTCTTCTTCATTGTATGTGGGAATTACAACAGAAATTGTTTGTTTCTTATACATCTTACAAATATTTAATTACTTTTTCAGCAATTTTTTTAGCATCTTTTAAACTCATATTTGGGTTAATTGGAAGATTAATTAATCTTTTGAAAACTTTTTCAGCACATCCTGCAACAAACACAATTAATGTGATTGTTAATATTATAAATAAATTTTTAGTTTTCATTTGTTTCTCCATATGTTAATTTTATTGTTGCCAATTAAAAATTCTTTCTTCAACTTTTGGAATTCCAGTTATTTTTATTGTAAATTTTTCAATGTTTTTTCCAATATTAAAAACTAATGTTCCTGAATTATGATGTCCGCTTAGTGAAGGTGCAGAAATTGGTTTTATTACTTTATCATCAAATTCAAGAATTGTTATTTCATTTAAATTAAATTGTTCTAAATTAACTGAATGAGTGTTAACAGAAATGTCAACTTTAAGCGTCCCATCTTTTACGTTATGAGGTTTTAAATCAACAGAAACTTCTCCTTGACCAGTACTTCCAGAAGAAATTAATTTAAAACCTTGTTCTTCTTTAACAATTGTTTTTGCAGTATTAATTATTTTTCCTGTATTCTCATTAGTGCTGAAAGTAAAACCGAAAAAAACTAATAATGATGCTACAATAGCTAAAATTAAAAATCCAAATAAAAAATATTTTTCAAAATGCTTTTTCATTTTTTCACTTCTTGTTGTGTTTTATCCTTAATAAAAAGTGAAATTCCTAAGATAACTAATATTCCACCAATAGTCCAGAAAACTTTTGAAAAATTCTGAATTGATTGAAATGGAATTCCTGCGATAATCAAGCCAGAATTAATCATTATTAACCTACTAGAAATACATTTCTTTTTAACGAAAAACCACATAGTTATTATTAATAATATAATTGTTGCAATCCAAAAAGGAATTGCTAGTTTTGTTAAGAACAATAAAGGCATCCCTACAACTGTTATTCCAATAACGCTTAGTAAAGCTATTAATCCTAAACAAATGTTATGGCAGATTTGCCAAGAACCAAGTATACTGGCTAAACCTGAAATACTTCCTGTAGCACCTATAAATCTCTCTTTTACATTGTTTAACATTTTATATATCTAATATTAATAACGGTAACCATTTCCACTTTTTTTTTATTCATACATTTTCATTTAAGTTCTTTTTTAAGCTCTTTAAACTCTTTTATGGTTATATTTCCTTTAGCAAGTCTTTCATTTAATATATCAATTGGCTTTTTTGTTTTATCAGTTGTTTGTGGAGAATTGTTTTTGTTAACTAACCACACTATAAACCAAATTATTCCGCCCCAAAATATCATCATCCAAAACCAACCAAACCACATATGTCCATACCAGTAATTAATCATTTATATCACCAAACAATTTTTCTTATTACTTTATTAGTAAACCATATATAAAAACAAGAATAAAAAATAGTGAAAAAATAGTGAAACAAATATTCTTTTATAAAATTGTACTTGGTTTCAGTAAAATAGTTATCTCGTTTCATCCTTTGATACATATAGACTGGTAAATTATGTCTGGAGATTAATATGATGAAAAACAAAAATTTTGGAATTTTGGCATCTTTTTTAGTGGGGATGTTGTTATTAGTAGGCGCTTCTTTAGCCAATAGTGGATTTAGTTTTCAAGGAACATTCCATGAACTCATGGAAGAGATAATGGAAAAAGGTTCATTTGAGGATCTTCAAATGTTAAGAGAAAAAAATGGTTTTAACATGATGCCTTTTGTGAATGATGAAGAATCATTTCAAAAAATGAAAGAACATCATGAAGAAATGGAAGGATTTCATGAACAAGGAAATAGTTGTCCTATGATTGCTGATGTTGGTGGTTGCACTATGATGGCTAAAGGTCAAAATATACATATATCAGATCATCATGAAGGTTGCCCTATGATGAATAATTAATTTTTTTTTAGTTTTGTTCAAAAAATATTTAAGTTAAATAAGATTAAGGTTATAATATGGTTAATTATTGTCCTATGCATGGATCTGTTTTTGGAGGTTTTTTTGGAGGTTTTTTTCAATTAGTTATTCTTTTACTTTTTTTTGTTGTTATTTGGTGGATGTTAAAAAATAGTGGTAAGTTTGGTTATAAGACCAATACAGGAGATTCTGCAAAAGAAATACTTAAAAAAAGGTTAGTTAATGGCGAGATAACTAAAAAAAAGTTTGAATTATTAAAAAAAGAGATTGAAGATTAAACATGGATATTGATAATAAAAGACTTATTATCGGAATGAGTTTTATATTTGTTCTTGGAATAATGTTTGCTATTGTTAATGGTTTTTATACTTCTTCAACTAATGAACAATTACCTTTGATTGTTTATGGAATATCTTTTTTATCAATAATAATTGGTGCGTTCATAGTTGTTTTATTTCAATGGAAAATAAATAAGATTCAGTTAGAAAAAGTTTTAAAGATTCTTCCGTCAGAAGAAAGAGTTATTGTCAAAGTGTTATTGGATAATGATGATTCTATAGAACAAAACAAATTAGTTGTGTTATCTGGATTTACAAAAGTAAAGGTTTCTAGAATAGTTAAAAAATTAGTTGAAAGAGAAGTTGTTGAAAAAAAGTTTATGGGCAACACAAACTTGGTTTTATTAAAAATTTAATCTATAATTCTTCTTCCTGCAGAAGTTATTTTCAAGGATTTAAATCTTCCACGTTGCTCAACTTGTAACAATCCAAGTTTTTGTAAAGTATTTATTTTTGTTCTGGTAGTTGGTTTTGTAATATTGAATTTGTTTGTAATGCTTTTATATGATGCTAGTTTGTTCTCAATATTATGTTCATTTATGAATTTTAGTATCTCCATTTCCATATCTGAAAGGTCAACTTTATTCTTCAAATGTTTTCCATATAAATCAATGGTTTCTGCTTCTATAGTTTTTAATTGAGAAGTCGGAATTATATACTGGTTAACAGACAAAATAATTATGCAATTATTTGTAGATACAAGATCTTTTAAATCATGTATTTTTTTAATAACATCTTCAAAATTATTCTCTGTTAAGATGTAGTCAAGTCTATCTATTAGTATCGTGCTTTTTTTGCTATTCTCAACAAATTCTCTAATTAAATTGTATAAAGTATTTATCTTTGTTTCTCCAGGTGTATCTTTAGATTTAGTGTTAGATAACCAAATAAATGATGTTTTTTGCAAATTGTATTTTTTTCTAAATTCTTTTGGGTTATCTCTTACTATTCCTAATCCTGCAAAACCATTATTAAGAGAACTTATAAACAATTCATGGGCATGGTTTTCATCATCTTCTTTTATCAAATAAATTTTCTTTGGCTCTAATATTATATCTGCTTGGGTGTATTTATCTTTCTCAGTTTCTATGCTGATTCCTAGTTTTTCAAGTGTTACATTAGCTTTCTTCAATCTTAATTGAACATCTTCTTTTGATTTATATAATCTTATCAAAAATGCAAATCCAGTAATTATAACTATTATGACAAAACCTAATGTGAAGAAATGTCTTGTCTGAACTGCATTTATATCTTTTCCAACATTCTTTAAAGGAGTTAAAACAATTAATTTCCATCTATCTAAGCCTAATATTATGTCTGAAGAAGTAACTATTGTTTTTTCAAAACCATTTATTTCCGTTAAAGTATTTAAGTCTGCTGGTAAGTCATTCTTTATTTTAAGATATTCTTCGATATTTTTGCTTTTAAGAATTGTTTCTTCATTTTCCATTTTTATTAATAAGAAGAAACTTTTTTGAGGATCTACAATAGGATGTATGTATAAATCATACAAAGAACTAAGTTCAATTATGCTAAGCAATATTCCTTTAAACTCTCCAAGAAAATTAGGGTATGGAGTGTATTTTGTTGTTTCAAAAATAGGTGTAGTAACTATTATTTGTCTGGTTGTTCCATGTCTTATAGAACTATCTATATATGGTTCATTAGTTTCTTTTGGTTTTTTGAAGTATTCTTTATTTTTTACATTCAGACCGGTGTAATGAGAATAAATTGGTGATGAACATTCTATAATTGTTCCTTCATTGTCAACTCTTAAAATATTAGAAATCTTTCCTTCTATGCTTTCATGAACTATTGCTATGTCTCCGCATTTGTTCACATTCAATGATTCTATTTCTGGGAATTTACTTATAGTTACTAATTCATCTCTAACTTGAATGATGTGATCTTCTATTTGTTTTGTAGCAAATTCTGTTTCTGTCAACTGTGTTTTTTTAACTTGATTTATCACAACTTTTTCTATGCTAGAAAAAGAAATAACATTAATAAGAATAACTGTAGCTATAACTATGAGTGATGCTAATAAGATTATAATTAATTTGTTTATTTTCACTATTCTTTCCCCCTAAACAATCTATTATCATAACTTTTTTATAAACTTTCCCTATTTTTTCACTAATATTTACCCTCTTTTAAATATAGGGTTTTCTATTTCTTTTATTTATTAATAATTTAAAAATAATTTTTTTTGTTTGAAAGAAAGAAAAAAAGAACAATAAAGAGGATTTGACAAATTGACAAGAAGAAAAAGTAAAAGAAGAAAAAGTAAAAATGAACACGTACTGACAAAACCAATAATTAGTTTAATAGTATTTTCTGTTTTGGTTATGTTATTTAATCAAATGCAGATAAATGATGTTTCTGAAAAATTGTTTGCACCTTTTTCTATTAGTTCTGGAAGTGTTGATTTAGCTGATCTTGATTTGTCTCAATTAAAATCAACTGGTCATACGCTTGCAGCTGTTTTTCCGGTTGAAGATATTTTATCTGCAGATGATGCTATGGCAATATTTTTTCCAACTGGAACACCTGATTACGGAGAATCTTTAGGTGTAAGTTATGATGACCCTGTTGGTTCATTATCTGTGTTAGCAAAAATGCTTAGTGGATTACAAGCAGAAGTTCAAAAAAGTAATCCTGATGCTTACGATAGATATGTTAATTTAGCTTCAAATCCATACGGAGTATCTTGTGAGTTTTGTTGTGGCATAGGTCCTATAGGTGCAGATAAAAATGGAAATTCAAAATGTGGCTGTCAGCACAATCCTGCTTTATTATCCTTAACTTTGTATTTAACAGCATATACAGATTACAATGATGGAGAAATTTTGAGAGAAGTGATGAGATGGAAAACATTGTTTTTCCCAAAGAATATGATAGAATTAGGAATGACTGTTGCAGGTGGAGATACATCTGCATTAGATAATTTACCTGGTATGGTAGGGGGATGTTAGAATGAGAGAAATAATTAATTTTATGAAATTGTTGTATGTTAGGAATAAATTTTTGTTTGTAATGATATTGGTAGTGGCTCTAGCCATAGTTATTACTGGTTGCACTACTGGAAATAGCAATGCACCTCCTCCACCTCCTTCAGGTCCTATTGGTGGTGGTTGTGGCTGATAAAGATGGTTTCAAAGAAAGAAAGAAGGAAACGAAGACGAGAGCAGGAAATAAAAGCTAAAAAAAACTTTGAAGTAAATAGACAACAAAGAGAAACAGAGTGGAATGTTAGAAAAGAAACAAAAAGTAAAAAGATAAAAGTGTATGTTTCAGCATCTGTAGTTATAATTGTTGTTTTGTTTGCTTTGGGAATTTATTCGTCATCAAAACCAGGAGATTGGGATGAGTTTGCAAAATGTTTAACAGAAAAAGGTGCTATAATGTATGGTGAAGATTGGTGTCAATATACTCAAGGACAAAAAAACATGTTTGGTAAATCATTCAAATATATTAATTATCAAATAAAGGAAGACCTTAATTTAAGACCTACTTGGATTATTAATAATCAAAGATATGAAAAAGTGCAATCATTTGAAAGATTGGCTGCACTTACAGAATGTAAATTGTGAGACGAGGTGTAAAAAATGAAATCAGCAACAATAGTAACATTAGTTTTAGTTGTGTTGGTAGTGCTTTCAGTGGTACAAGCTGTACAATTAAATAATTTGAAATCAAAGGTTGTCGAAGGAGAACTTGCTTTAGGAACTTCAGTAAAATCAACTTCTTCATCTTCAGAAACTAGTGGTGGAAGCAAACCAGCTACTTTACCAGCAAGCATACAAAACTTGCCTCAAATGGTTGGTGGATGTTAATTTATTTTATTTAGGTGGTTTATAAATGGTAAAAAAGAAAAAACATGTTGTAAAAAAATTTAGTAAATCAAAAAAATCAAATAGAAATAGTAATCTATATATTGCTTTGGGAGCTTTTTTAATATTGTTTGCTCTTTACAATATATTGCAGACATCATCTTTTTTAAGTTTGTTTGATGAAAAACTTGCTGAAGCAAAAGAAGCAGCCAGACCGGCAGATTTACAGATGACAATTATACAAAATATTAATTGTGATGATTGCTTTAACATACAAACAATTATTGATTCAATTAAAAAATCTAATGTGAATATTATTTCTGAACAAATAATTGATTTTGATTCAAACGAAGCAATTGAATTGATACAAAAATATTCTGTAGATAAAGTTCCATCTGTTCTTTTATTTGGAGAAATAGAAAAAGTAAATATTAGAAATCTTGAAGAAAGTGATAATGTACTTGTATTCAGAGAATTAACTCCTCCATATACAGAATCTGCAACTGGCGATGTTAAAGGAAGGGTTTCATCAACTATTTTATTAGATTCTTCATGCGATTTTTGTGTTGATCTAACTCAAATTCTTAATAGCTTAAAAGAGTCAGGTATTGCAATTGTTTCTGAAAAAACTATTGACAGGAACAGTGCAGAAGGACAATCATTGATAAGCAAATACGATTTTGAATCTTTACCAGTGCTAATATTATCTTCTGATATGGATGTTTATAGTTCAGAAATAATTGACTTCTGGAATCAAATTGGAACTATTGAATCAGATGCATATGTTTCAACATTAACATATCCTCCATATGTTGATTTGATTGAAGATAGAGTTGTTGGATTTGTATCTATGACTATATTAGAGGATGAATCTTGTGTTGATTGTTATGATCCTGACAATTTTCACAAACCAATACTTTCAAGAATGGGTGTTGTATTTGGAGAAGAGAAAAGAGTTGATATCTCAAGTTCTGAAGGACAAGCTTTGTTAGATAAGTATTCAATAACAAAAGTGCCAACAGTTATTTTAGAAGGTGAACCTGAAGTTTATCCTGTTCTAGTTAATGCTTGGCAAGGTGTAGGATCTGTTGAAGATGATGGAGTATATGTTTTCAGACAAGTAGAGGTTGCTAGACAAACATATAAGGATTTGAGTTCAGGAGAAATAATTCAACCATGAGTAAGAGGTTTTTTTTGAATAAAAATTTAATGTTAATATTTTTTGGATTACTTTTTTTGGTTGCTTGCAATCAGCAAGTAGAGACTGTACTTTTTGATGAAAAAAATTCTGATATCGAAGTAATTCCAACAGGAGAGGTTAAAGAATTCATAATAACAGCTTTTCAATTTGGATATAATCCGAGTATTTTAGAAGTGGATAAAGGCGACCTTGTAAGAATTATTGCTTCAAGCAGAGATGTATCGCACGGATTGGCAATTCCTTTGTTTGGAGTGAATTTATATCTTGGTAGTGATGGATCTGAGCAAACAGTTGAGTTTTTAGCAGATAAAGAAGGAACATTTACATTTTATTGTAGTGTGTCATGTGGCTCAGGTCACGGCAGAATGTCTGGGCAACTAATAGTTAGGTGAGAATGAATTACAAACTTTTTTTTTCAATTTTCGTATTTTTTATTTTTGTTAATCTAATTTCTGCTCAATCAAATGTTTCTGTTGGATTACAACAAATAATAGATTATAACAAACAATCAACTATTGATTTTTCTGTTAAGATATCTTTTTTCATAGCTTTTGTTGCAGGACTTATTGGGATATTATCTCCCTGTATACTTCCATTTCTGCCTGCTTATTTTTCTTATACATTTAAAGAGAAGAAGAACATAACTTTTATGACTCTTGTGTTCTTTTTTGGTTTTTCTTCAGCATTTATCACAATGGGTATAATAGCAGGTTTTATTGGCGAAAGATCAATACAAATTATTAAAAGTGAATGGTTAATTTTTGTGGCTGG
>NZBB01000022.1 GCA_002686295.1 Candidatus Woesearchaeota archaeon | reverse complement strand
TAATTAAACTGTGACTTTTTCTTCAACAACTTCAACATTATTTTTTATCAATGCTTCATCAACATTCAGTAATCTGTTATTTCCTTTAATCAAATCAAGATTTGAGCCTATATTTGAAATGCATTGCTCTAATATCAGATCATTAAATAAGAAGTCATAAGTCGTATAATCATTATCCAGTTCCATTGATAACTCAAGGCTACTTTGTGGGTCAAGGTCTATCAATAAAACTTTTTTACCTCTTCTTGATAATCCTGCTGCAAGGTTTACAGAAGTAATAGTTTTTGCAACTTCTCCTTTCTGATTAATCACTGCCAGTTTTCTCATACTATTTCACTTCATACACTATTAATACACTATTTTATTGGAAAAAAACATTTACTATAAAAAACTAACGGAATAAACGATTAGAACTATCTTGATAAAGTTTTTAAAACCGCAACTTTTCTTTTAAAATATGAATAAATACTTTGAAGAACTAATAACTTTCATAAAAAAAGAACATCCAAATAAGCAGGCGTTAAACAAAAAGAAGTTAGCTTTGTGTTCAAAGTATAAAACAAAGAAGATTCCGACTGATATAGAAATTTTGTGCAACACTAAAAAACAAGACTCAAATTCTTTAAAAAAATATTTGATTACAAAACCAACCAGAACAATTAGTGGAGTGGCTGTTTTAGCTGTTATGTCTGCTCCTTTTCCCTGTCCTCACGGAAAATGTATTTATTGTCCTGGAGGTCCGAACAGTTTTTTCGGCGATGTTCCTCAATCTTATACAGGAAATGAACCATCCACGATGAGAGGGATAAGAAACGAATTTGATTCTTACAGGATAGTTTTCAATAGATTAGAGCAGTACATTGTTCTTGGGCAGAATCCTGAGAAAGCAGAAGTTATAATTATGGGTGGAACATTCCTTTCTTTCAAAAAAAATTACAAGGAAGAATTTGTAAGAAACATCTTTAAAGCAATGAATGATTTTTCAGCAGAGTTTTATGACAACAAAAGTTTCAACATTTCAAAATTTAAAGATTTCTTTGAACTTCCTGGAAATGTCAAGGACGAAAAAAGAGCCGAGAATATAAAGAGGAAAGTTCTGAAATTAAAAAACAAAAACATAAAATCTCTGGAAGAAGAGAAAAAAATTAATGAAAACTCAAATATACGATGTGTTGGTTTAACAATTGAGACAAAGCCTGATTGGGGTTTGCTAAAACATGGAAATGAAATGCTATCATACGGCGTTACAAGAGTTGAACTTGGGATTCAGACAGTTTATGATGACATTCTAAAAAAAATAAATCGTGGTCATGGATTAAAAGAATCAATTAACAGTATAAAAACATTGAAAGACTTGGGATTTAAGTTAAATTATCATATGATGCCTGGCTTGCCGGGTGTATCTTATAAAAAAGATCTCGAATCATTAAAGTCAATATTTGATAATCCTGATTTCAAACCAGATATGCTTAAGATATATCCTTCTTTGATAATGTCTGGAACGAAATTGTTCGAGATGTATAAGCAAGGTTTTCATAAACCATTGAAAACAGATAAGGCTTCAGAATTAATAGTTGAAATGAAGAAATTTGTTCCAAGATACTGCAGAATAATGAGGGTTCAGAGAGACATCCCGACGAATGTTACAGAAGCAGGTGTTGATAAAACTAATTTAAGACAATATGTTGAAAAATTGCAAATAGAAAAAAACATTAAATGCAATTGTATAAGATGCAGAGAAATCAAAGGGCAAAAAATTGTTGGAAAAACTTCTTTTGAAATAATAGAATATGATGCTTCTAAAGGAAAAGAATTCTTTATTTCATTAAAAGACGAAAATGATAAGTTAATTGGCTTTTGTAGATTAAGATTTCCAGGTCAGTTTTTAAGAAAAGAAATAACTGATGACAGTGCACTTATAAGAGAACTGCATGTGTATGGTGTGGCAATAGGATTAAATGATAAAGGCACGATACAACACAAGAGTTTTGGAAAACAACTGCTTAAAAAAGCAGAAGAGATTGCAAAACAGAACAATAAGAAAAAATTAGTTGTTATAAGTGGTGTTGGAGTTAAAGAATATTACAAAAAGCTAAAATACGAAGATGATGGTCCTTATATGAGCAAACAATTTTAGTTTACATAGTTTAAATAGTTTACATATCTTATATAGTTTATATAGCTTATGTCAAAAAAATTTGAGATACAAATTTAAATACTTCTATGTTTTCCTTATAGAATATGGATATAACACAGGATATACAGAAAAAGATTCTGATAAAGCTAACGCATAATCCTTTTATGAAGTATAATGAATTGTGGGGTAAGGAGTGTGAAAGCAATAAATTTAATTATCATATTCAGAAATTAGTTGATTCAGAATTAATAATCAAAGAAAAAGAAGATTATTGTTTGACAAATAAAGGAAAGACAATAGTGACTCATCTTGACGGTGTTACTGGGGATCGAAAGCAAAAGCCGGTTGTGTGCTCTTTCATTCTTGGTTATATGCCTGATAAAAAAAAGATACTTGTTAATTTGAGAAAAAAAGAGCCTTTCTACGGTTATGTTGGTATACCTGGTGGCAAGATAGACTTCGGAATATCGCCGAAAAAGACTGCTGAAGAAGAATTTTTAGAAGAAACAGGTTTAGTAGGAGATATGAAGCTAAAAGTTGTTTCAAACTATAACACTTATAATGATGGTGAATTGATGCATCATTTGATTGCTTTCACTTATGTTTGTGAAAATCCATCTGGTTCTTTAATAAAAGAGAATAGAGAGGGTAAAAATATGTGGATAGATATTAAAGAATTGGAAAATCATTCAAGATATCCGGACATAGATGAGCTTATAGATAAATCGTTGTCAGTTGATGCAGAAGTAAAGTTTCTTAATTTAAACAGGTGGCAGAAAAATGGTTTGTTTGTTGATATGAAGGTTTTGAAAGAATTCTAAAGAGCTTTTTCACTTATGAGTGACAAAAACAGAAAAGTTTATATATTTATTAAATAAACTGTTAATAACATCGTTAATAAAACTATTAATAAAATGCTTGGCTCAAAACTTGAAATCGAGATACAAAAAACATTGAAAGAAATAAGAACTTTCAAAGAAAAAGCAGAAGGAAAAGATGGTGTTGTCAAAGAAAAAATTGAAAATACAAAAGAAACTCTTTATTTGTTAGATGTCTGCAGAAGAATGCTCAAAGAAAAAGTAAAAGAATATCTGGATGAGAATAATTCTATATCAACAGCTATATCAATAGGAGATTATAAAAGTTATATTTCAAGGATTAGTACGGATTCATTATACAACGAAACAGTATTGTTAACTGACACTTACTTCACTAAACTAGGTTCTTTAGGAACATTAACTGTAGAAACAATAGCTTATGCTTTTGGAGAAAAATTCATAAGAAAAAACAACAAAGGAAGAGATATTATGAATAGAAACAAACTTAAAGAAAAACTTAGAAAAGATTATCCAGAAATTTATTCTTCGATTTTCGAAGATTTTGAAGAAACCCACTATGAAGTAAAGCAAATAAGAGATTCTGCTTCGCATTTGCATACAAAAAAAAATGTTGCAAAAAAAAGAAAACTAAGATTAACAAACATAGAAAGAAAAAAAGATAAAATGCTTGAAAATCTTCTGAATAAGTACACAGATAATAACAATATTTTAGATCTTGAAAATAAATATTCCATGGAATTATTTTCGGAGAAATGGAAACTTACAAAAATAGAAGGTGAACAATTTTATATTTTAAGGACTAAAAAAGAAGAAAGAGCCATCTTCAAGAACGCAAAAAATTTGGCTCTAAAAACAAAAGAAGGAGAACACGGTTTTGAAGAAAGAATCAACCATCTTACAAAGATGTACTTAGATATGATAAAAACTGTATATCAAGAACTGCCTTTAATTCTTAAAAATGAACAAAAAACCGCGACTACTTCAGATCATCAATTATGAAACGAAGTATTTCAACAACGTGCTTGTTCTTATCCTTTGATTTTCTAAGTTTTCTGGCAAGTTTTGCTTCATTAAACACAAATTCAACCCAGTTTGCAAAATCGTTGTTATCATCACGAACGTGATGCTTAAAAATATCATTGTCAGCATGACATATAGTCTCTGATAAACTAAGCAAATCATGGCATTCAGTACCATCAACAAAACAAAAACGTACTTCTGAAGAAACTCTCTGCAAAGACTTTTTCTTAGCACTTTTTCTAACAGCTTTCTTCTTAACAATCTTTTTTTTCTTAGAAACTTTTTTAGCTTTAACAGCCAATAAAACCACCTCTTAACAAATTAATTGGAGAATGGAATATTTAAAGTTTGTTATTTTAACTTTTAATTATTCAAAAATAAGTGAATATTTTTAAAACAAAAAAAATTTCAAGAAAGCATGTTAGAAAAAATTCCTCAACAAATAGAAATAAAGGACAAATTCAAAGAACGTTACAAAGACTTATTGAGGAAGAAATATGACTTATTCATGAAATATTCTCTTTCGTATATAAGGAAGAGCATAAGAATAAACACTTTGAAAACAAGTATTTCTAAAGTTAAAAAAAGTTTAGAGAACAACTGGGAATTAGAACAAGTTCCTTGGTGTGAAGAAGGATTTTGGATTAAGTACAAAAAAGAAAAAAGGTTTGATGTAGGAAACACTCCGGAGCACCAATTAGGATATATATATGTGCAGGATGCAGCCAGTATGTTACCAGCAATAATACTTGAACCAAAAAAAGAAGAACTAATTTTAGACATGTGTGCTGCACCAGGAAGCAAAACAACTCAGATAGCACAATACATGAAAAATAAAGGATTATTGATAGCAAATGATGTAAAAGGAGATAGATTGAAATCTTTAGGGATAAATCTTCGAAGAACAGGCACACATAACACAATAATAACACAACAGCAAGGAACTTTCTACAGAAAAATGAGTTTTGATAGAGTATTGGTAGATGCACCCTGTAGTGGAACAGGCACAATAAGAAGAAGTCTTAAAATCTTAAAGATGTGGAGTCCAAACCTTGTAAAAAAAATGGCAGGAATACAAAAACAGTTAATTGAAGCAGGATTTCTAGCATTAAACAAAGGAGGAACAATGGTTTACAGCACCTGTACACAGGAACCAGAAGAGAATGAAGCAGTAGTATCGCACCTGTTAAACTTATACGAAAATGTAGAACTGCAAGATATAAAACTTAAAATAAACAGAAGCAAAGCAATAACTAAGTTTGGAAACTTAAAAATAAACCCTGAAGTAAAGAAATGCCTGCGAATATATCCACAAGACAACGACACAGAAGGCTTTTTCGTTGCAAAAATAAAGAAAAAATAAAGAAAAGAAATAAACAAATAAGAAATAAACAAATAAGAAATAAAGAAAATGAAACTATACAGAGGAATGAGTAATCTTGAAATGAAAGTGTGGTTAGAAGAAGAAAACATTCCAAAAAAAGTTAATTTTACAACTTCTGAAATAGAAGCTAAGAACATAGCCGGAAGAGAAGTTTTACTTGGAAAACCAATTGTTATATCAGTTGAGTACGAAGATGTACTATTCTATAAAACAACAAGTGGATTTGATGAATACAGTGGAGACTGGTATAAAAACGAAAGAAAACTCTTATTAACAGAAATATTGTATGATTATTAAAAGAAGAAATAATTATTTTCTTGCTTTCTCAACTTTTCCGCCAAGCAAAGCTTCAAGAGACTGATCATTAACTTTCATAACCTGCCATCTAACACCAGGAATATCACCTTTTGAACGTCCCATTGTTCCGCCGATACATTCAATAATCACTTCATCGTGCTCATCAATCAACTTAGAAGCACCATCACCAGGACAAAAGGCAGTTACTTGCCTCCCATTTTTTAAAAGTTGAACTCTAACACATTTTCTCATAGCAGAATTAGGCTGTTTCGCCTCTAACTGTACTTTTTCAAGAACAATACCAGAAGCTTGAGAAGAACCAACTAAAGGATCAGATTTCTTTTTCAAATTAAAAGTCTTTCTAACAAACCATTTATCAGAATAACGAGATTGTTTTCTTCTCTTTTTGAGCTTCTTTGCTGTATTCAATCCTCGAGACTTTTTTGCCATTATAGTCAGAAAAAATTAACCATTTATAAATCTTGCTAAACAATTTTAATCTCTTTCAAATTAGAAAAATACTTTTGCACAATCTCTTCTGTTTCACGAAGATTTTTTGCTTTTGAACCTATCATTAAACCTTTTGTCTTTACATCAGGTCCTTTTATAGTGATAATTCCATCTTCTTCAACAATGCTAACAACTCTTAAAGGAGCAATTAAGTTCTTAATAAATTGTTGTAAATCATCACTGAATTCAATTATTTTAAAAGAATTCTGAAGCATTTTCTCTAATTTATGAAGATGAGATTTATTATTGCCAAGAGATTTTTCAAGCATACCTTGTTCAACCATAAAAGTTAGTTTTTCTTTGAAGAAAAAACATTCTTTAACATTTGTCCTGGTTACTTTTTCAAAAATGTTTATTTGTTGAATTAAATTAATGTCATACTTCATTTTAATAAACCAATAACAGAAACAGAGAATGTTTTTTTACATATTGCACCCATTTCATCATTAGGAATAGTTAGTTCTTCTACTGAAGCATCATTAATGCTTGCAAAATGTTTTATATCATTAAGAATATCATCTCTACAATTAGATGAAACAAACACTTTTTCTATTTTATTGATGCGCATGTTTTTCAACACTCTATCAGCACCTATTAATAGTTTCTTATTATCCAATAATTTTTTTATATCTGCCAAACTCATTTTACTTTAATCACCAATCCAGGTAAACCAGTTCCGACAGGAACAGCCTGATTAATCATAACATTCTCAATAACACTGTTTAAATAGTCTTCTTCACCTATTAAAGCAGCATCAAATAAATGATTCATGGGTGTTTCAAAAGAGGCTCTTGCAAGAACACTTGGTTTATCTTTAACAATACCATATCTATTAATACCGCAAACTTTTCCTGACATTGTCATCGCATCAGAAACCATCATTATATGTCTTATATCAATATTAATTCCTTGAGCATCTAAAACTTTAACAACTTCATTTATGACTAATTGCCTTGTTGCTTCTATACCAAAAGTTTTTTCAATCTCAAACAAATCATTAGATATAATTCTTTCAGAATCAAAAAAATCTTTTTTCATAATTTCTTTCAGATTTGATCCAGCAGTTACAATTACATACTCATTCCCTCTTTTAACAGGAAGAACTTGACTAATTCCTTTTATACCAGATATATGAGTATCTTTGATCTTCTCTTTTAATTTGTACATCTCTTTCAAAGCATCATCTTTTGATGAAGAAATAACTGTAAGTAATTTATTTTCTACTTTAAACTTGAATTTTTTAAAACTTTTTCCAAGAATTTTTGAAACAATTCCTACAGTTAAATCGGCTTCACTTAATTCTTTAGGATATAATGCTATAATCATTTTCATATCTGCAACGTTTATAATTACTTCTTTGGTATAGGATTCCAGAGTTTTTTCTTTGATTTTTTCGGCAATTTTCTTAACATTTTTACTTCCAGAACATTCTTTTTTTAAATATAATTCCATCATATTTGTTTTAATTTTTTTTCTAGCATCCAAAATCTCTATTATTCTAGGCAAACCAGTAGTTACGTTAAGTTCTGAAACTCCAGCAAAATGAAATGTGTTTAAAGTCATCTGAGTTCCTGGTTCACCAATAGACTCTGCTCCAACTAAACCAACACTTTCACCAGGATCTGCTAATGAATAAAGATATTCTTTATACATTTCTTCCATTATCTTCTTTATTTTTGAGTCAACACATTTTTCAGGCAAAGCACTTTCAACATCTAAAAGTATTTTGTTAGGAAGTTTGTCTACATATTCTTTTATTATTTTATTCATTTTTTCAATACAGAACTAATTATCTGCTTCACATTTATTTTTCCATCTTCACTTCTTGCAACATCAATACCATCTTCTCCATAAAGAAATTGTATTATTTTTTTTGAAGCGTCTCTCACAGTGAAATCATATTCAACCTTCATATCTTGTAATGCATTTGCTAATCTTCTATATAAATATCCAGATTTTGGAGTTCTAAGAGCTGTATCCATAAGACTATCTCTTCCAGTCATAGCCATAAAAAACATTTCATGAGGCTTTAAACCAGATTTGAATCCGTGTTTTATAAAACCTCTTGCATTAGGTCCTAAGTCATTTTTTTTGAAACATGATAAAGTTCTATCTGAAAAACCTTTATCAATTCTTTTACCTCTTAAAGCTTGCTGACCAACACAAGCAGAAATCTGAGCTAAGTTTATTAAATTACCTCTAGCACCAGAACGAACCATAGTCATTGTATCACTAAGAGGATTGGATTTATCAGCAACAACTTGTCCAGAGTCATTTCTTGCCTTATTAAGTCTTTCAAGTATTCTAAGTTCTAAAGTTTCATCTATCGCTCTGCCAGGAAGCAATTCTAAAGTTCCTTCTTTAAATTCAGATATCAGAGTTTCAACATCTTTATAAGCATCATTTATTATCTTATTAACATCTTCATTTGCACCATCTATTAAATCAACGTCAGATAGTTTAGCAGTGAATCCATATTTAAACAAAACTTCATTTCCAAGTTTGTAAATTCTTCCAAGAATCTCAACCATATCATCTCTCCCATATTGCTTATGAATATTTCGTAATAAAAGACCAGAACCTTCACCAAGATTACTCTTATCCATTATACCAGACAGAATTTCTCCTTTTCTAATTTTAACAATATGATCTTTTTCTTCAGAAGGTATAGATCTAGATATTCCATCAAAATCAAAATCATTTGGAAGCATGGCTGAAAAAATTTCTTTTCCAGAAAGAGCTTTCTTATTAGGAAGGTTTGAGAAATCAGTCATTCCAACAGACGCAAGCAAGTCAACCGCTTCCTTGTATGGTAATTCAAGATGTCTTGTTAAAAGATAATTTCCAGAAATAGCATCTTGGTTACAGCCAATAATACTAAGACCATATCTGGGACTTATCAACTGTGTTTGAACTTCCATTAAAATCTCTGCTTCTGCTCTAGATTCTTCAGTTTGAAGAATATGGAGATTCATCTCATCTCCATCAAAATCAGCATTATAAGGAGCACAAACTGCTGGGTTAAGTCTAAAAGTTGAACCAGACAAAACTTTAATACGATGACACATCATACTCATCCTATGAAGAGATGGCTGTCTATTGAAAAGAGCCATGTCGCCATCTATAAGATGCCTCTCAACCATAAAACCATTCTCTAATTCTTCAAGTAATTGCTCTTTTGTTTCTTCAGTTATTTTTTTCCTTTTTCCATCAGGTCTTATAATATAATTAGCACCAGGATAATTATCAGGTCCATTTTCTATAAATTTCAACAAATATTTCTTGTTCCAATCAGTCACTCTCTCAGGAATTGAAAGTTTCATTGACATAACTAAAGGAACTCCAACTTCGTTTATGTTAAGTTTTGGATCAGGACTTATGACTGTTCGAGCTGAAAAATTAGTTCTTTTACCAGCAAGATTATGTCTTATTCTGCCTTCTTTACTCTTTATTCTGCCTGTTATTGTTTTTAATGGTTCACCACTCCTATGTCTTGCAGGAGGCAATTGTGCAACTTCATTATCAAAAAAAGTTGTAATATGATACTGAAGTAAATCCCATAAATCCTCAATTATTATTTCTGGAGCACCAGCATTTATATTTTCAAACAATCTCTGATTTATTCTAACAATATCTCCTAATTTATGAGTTAAGTCATCCTCACTTCTTTCGCCAGAATCAAGAGTTATTGAAGGTCTCATAGTTACAGGAGGAATTCCTAAAATTGTTAAAACCATCCATTCAGGTCTTGCAACAGAAGAATTTATTCCAAATACCTCTAAGTCCTCATCAGAAATCCTTTCAAGCCTGGTTCTTATTTCAATAGGAGATAATCTCTTATCATCCTCCAAAAAAGTTGTTGGTTTCTCAATGCTTACTTTGAATTGTTTTTCTTTACAATGAGGACATTTTGTTATTGTTCTTAAACCAGTTATTATATTTTTAACTTTTTTCCTTCTATTACTAAGCCCAAACTCTGCACCAATCTCTTCTAATTCAGCGATATATTTCTTAATCATATTACCAGGTATTAAAATTCTTCCACAAGACCAACAAGTTGATCTTAAAAGATCAAGAATTTCTTTTATGAATTTTATATGAATAACAGGTCTGGCCAATTCAATATGTCCAAAATGACCTTGACAATTTTTTAATTTATTTCCACAAGTTTTACATTTTAATCCCGGATCAATCACCCCTAGACGAATATCCATTAAACCTCCAACAACAGGATAACCCTCTTTATCATATAATTCAGGAGTAACAATTTTTCCTGAAGACATTTTATGTATGAACTTAGGACTCATAACTCCAAATTTAATTGAATGAACTTTTTTATGTGTTGGGTGGTTTTCTTCCATTAGTATTTCCCCTTGAGTTTTAGTTTTGGATAAATGGTGATTGATTTCATTTCATCAAGCATAAGCTTGAATGCATAGCTCATCTCAACATTTGAAATCTCTGAGTTTTCACCACATACAGGACAAAAAGAAGTTTCTTTTCTAGAATCATTTATTGCAATAAGTCCACAAACTTCACAAATAGGGACAATTGTTTTATCAGAGTCGAATCTTTCTTTTAAAACAAGAGAAGTTCCATGTGCAACAAAAGTATCTTTCTCCATTTCTCCAAGTCTTAATCCTCCTTCATTTGCTCTTCCCTCAGTTGGCTGCCTTGTCAATAACTGTATTGGTCCTCTGGCTCTTGAATGAACCTTGTTTGAGACCATGTGTTTAAGCTTCAGATAATACATGTTCCCAATAAATATTCTTGCTTTATACTTTTCTCCAGTTATACCATTATACATGGTTTCACATCCATCTTCTGAAAAACCTAAATCTAATAGTTCTTTTCGCAAATTCTTTTCTTTTTCAGAACTGAATATTGTACCATCAACTTTTCTGCCAGCTAAACAACCAGTTTTTCCAGCTAATAATTCAATCATATGAGCCATAGTCATTCTGGAAGGAATTCCATGTGGACTAAATATTAAATCAGGTTTTATTCCGGAAGCAGAAAAAGGAATATCTTCTTCAGGAACAACTATACTAATAACTCCTTTTTGACCATGTCTGCTTGTGAACTTATCACCTATCTCAGGAATTTTTTGATCTCTAAGTCTTACTTGAATTAATTTGTTTCCTTCTACATTCTCAGTCAGAGTTACAAAATCAACAATTCCTCTTTCTCCGTGTTTTAAAGCAACCGATGATTCTCTTCTAGAACTGGATGTTAAATCAAATTCTTCTAATGCATTAAGGAATCTTGGAGGACTTGTCTTTCCAATTATAACATCTCCTTCACCAACTTTTGCTTCAGGATAAATTATGCCATCTTCTTCAAGAAATTTATAATCTTCTTCTGAACGAAAACCATTCACATCTTTATCCGGAATAGAAACATCGTCAATTAAACCTCCAGAATATCTTCTTTCTTCAACATTAGCAGGTCTATAATAAGTACTTCTGGCTAAACCTCTATCAACAGAACCTTTGTTTATAACAATTGCATCTTCCATATTATAACCTTCATAAGACATAACTGCCACAATCAAATTTTGACCTGAAGGATGTTTTTCATACTTAAGTGTTTCATGTGTTAATGTTTTAACAATAGGATACTGAGGATAATGAAGTAAATTAACATCCATATCAATTCTAATATAGAAATTTGCCATATAAAATCCTATAGCTTGTTTTTGATTTTTAGAACCCTGACTTAGTCTAACTCCATGATTATAATGTCCAAATGGAACAAAAGAAGTTGCTAAACCAAGTATGTCTAAAGGATTAACTTCCAAATGAGTGCTTTCTTCTTCAAGTTCGTCTTCAGAAAAAGCCACTAATGCATTTTCTTCTTCTGATGCATCTAAATATTCTATCATTCCTTGCTTAACAAGGTCAGACCATAATAAATCGTTCTTTTTTAACTGTTCAATATGTTTTTCAGATAATAATGGTTTTCCATTTTTAACAACAATCAATGGTCTAACAGCTCTACCACCGCTAGATTCAATTCTTACTTCATCAGATTTTTTATTATGTCTGCAATTAATAGTTATAGGTAGTTTACCCATTCTTCGTTCATTTATAATTCTCTCAACAAAATCTTCAGGATTCTTAATATTCCCTGCAAATTTATTGTTTAAATATACATCAGTCATTTTATTTTAGGTTGTTCTAATCCTAATTCTTTTAAGGATTTTAAGATGCTTTCTTCATTTCCTTCTTGAGTTATATTAGTTAACATAGCAAGATTTTTTCTCAAGCCAATATTTGTTCCTTCAGGACTCTCACTAGGACAAAGTCTTCCAAAATGAGTAGGGTGAAGAGCTCTTGCTTCAAAGTTCTCCTGACTTGCAGATAAAGGACTTACAACTCTCTGAAGATGTGATTGTGACTGCAAAAAGTTTAATCTTTCTACTCTCTGAGAAATACCTTTTCTTCCGCCAACCCATTTACCAGTCGCCATTGAACTGTAAATCCTTTGAGTTAGTAATTTTTCTCTTATAATGACTTTTATACTTGGAACCTTTCCCCTCTTAACTATTCTTTGAAAATTATATAAAAAATCACCTATCAAAACTTTTAAGTTAACTCTAAATAAATCTGAAAGTAAATCTCCAGGCAGTTTAATTCTTTTATTCATATAATGATCTTTATCATCAGTATTTTCAAATCCATTTGAAACAAGGATGTATTTTTTCAGCATTTTACAAAGATTATAAGCTTTCATAATTCTATCTTCTTTTGTAATCCCTATATGTGGTAGAAGGTATTTATCAAGTATTTCTGCTGTTCTTTCAAGCCTAATATCCCTTGATTGAGTTATACCTATTTTTTTAGCAACAAAATCTACTGAATCTTCTTCATTCTTTACATCAACAAATTCATAAAGATTGATTAAAACTTCTGAATTATTTTCTAAATCAACTAATTTCATAATCTCTTCGTCTTTCAACATTCCAAGAGCTTTAAGAACCATTATTAATGGTATTCTCTTTACTCTTGTGAAAGTCAAGTAAAAAAGACCGTCTTTTAATTTTTCGAATTTGTGAGGAATTTTATAAGAACCGCTCTCAGAAAAAATTTTGCCAACATACTTACTTATACCTATAGAAGCTTTTTCAACCATGAATTTGTTAGATGCAAGATCCTCAATATCAACTATTATTTTTTCAGTTCCATTAATTATGAAATAACCACCATCGTCATCCGGATCTTCTCCATGTTTAATTAATTCCTTTCTATCTTTTCCAAATAATAAACAATTGTTAGATTTTAACATTATAGGAATACTTCCTATCTGAGTTTTGAAACTTTCTTTTGGTACGCCATTGATAATTGAACTAATTTCAATGAATATAGGTGCAGAATAAGATAGTTTTCTGATTCTTGCTTCAACAGGAAATATTGGTCTTTTTGAACCATCTGCTTCAGTAATCTCAGGTTTAGTAACCCAAATCTTATCAAGACTTATTTTATATTCCTCTATATTTGGAGGGATAATAGTTGGTTCAATCTCTCTGTTTTCAAAAATTATTTTTTCAAGCTCTTTTTCGATAAACCTATTAAAAGATTCTATAGAAGATTTAACTATTGAATTTTCTGAAAAATACTTTTTTATTAGAACTCTGGAATAATCATCCATTAATCACACCTCTATAGAACAAAGCTATTCCTGCAGTCGGACTTTGTCTAGTTATTTTTATAATATCTTTCTCTTTAGGATCAAGATGAATTATTGCAGGATCTGTTAGTAGAATTTTAGGTAAATCCCTGAATTTAAGATTATATTTTTCAATTAGCTCTTTTTTTTCTTTTTCAGAGAGCTTTTTATGCTCAGGAATCAATGTGTGTTTAATCTGTTCTTTTGCCATTGTGATTTCTTTTAATCATAAGTGGGCCGGACGAGATTTGAACTCGCGACCACTTGATTGCTTTCCTTTTGTGTTAAAAGTCAAGTGCTCTTTCCTGCTCTTGAAATCGTTTTTCACGAAGTACCAGGCTGAGCTACCGGCCCAACGGTTTCATCCGTCGACACTGAAATGCTTGAAGTGCTATTTGCTCTTAGTGTTATGGACGAAAACAGTGTGATGTTAAAACGCCCTGGCCGGGATTTGAACCCGGGTCGAAGCCTTTCCCTGCGACAAAATGTCACTCGACAGGGCTTCATGATAGTTATCGCGTAAAAATCAAATTTGATTATTAAACGTGCCGAACTACACTACCAGGGCATAGATAACTCTATCTCTCATTTTTTTTTATTTTTATGAGAACATCATCATTTTGGCCACTTGGTTGTCTGGTGTGCTGAGGAAAAAAACACCCATTTATAAACATTGTGATTTAAAACAACAATTTATCATACTTTCTTATAAACATTATATATATCCCCCCGCCCAGATTT
>NZBB01000021.1 GCA_002686295.1 Candidatus Woesearchaeota archaeon | reverse complement strand
AATTGATGTAGTTCCGATGTTGGATTATATAGATTTTGATTGTAATGCAGAACCTTTTATGAATAAAAATATTTTTAACTTTGTGTCGAAAGTTAAATCTGTTTCACATAAAACTAAAGTTGGTTTTCCTACTAATGGTACGCTTTTATCAAAAAGAATAATTGAGAATATTGTGTTGTCTGGTATTGATATTATTAGATTCTCATTTGATGGTTCAACAAAGAAGACTTTTGATTCAATAAGAAAAAACGCCGATTTTGATAAAGTAATAAAAAATATTGAATTATTGAATGAAGCTAAAAAAAAATTTGAAAATAATAATCCTTCAATTGTTTTTGTTTTTGTTGCGATGAAAAAGAATATATTTGAATTACCTAATTTGATAGATTTAGCTAATAAATTGAATGTTAAAGAAATTTGTGTTCTTGGTTTAGAGCCTTATAGTTCTGAAATGTCTGATGAAATAATTTATCATTCTGATATTGAGCATTACAACAAATATTTTTCTTTAGCTAAAGAAAAAGCTGTTAATTATGGGATAAATCTTCAGTTGCCTTCTCTTATTCCTTTCAAGAAAAAAAGTTGTATATTTAAAGACACTCTTTATGTTAGTGCTGAAGGAGATGTTGTTCCATGTCCACTTCTTTCTTATGATAGGCCTTTTTATTTTTTTGGTGAAAAGATGCGACATAAAAAATTGTTTTTTGGAAATGTAAATAAAAACAATCTTTTAAGTATTTGGAACTCAGCAAAGTATTATAGATTTAGAAAGAAATTGTATGAGAATAAGTTTCATAAAGTTTGTGATGGTTGTTTAATGAATCGTGGTTTAATTGTTCCTTTTCAAGAGTCTATTTGATTAATTTTTTGTAAGTTCTTCCAATTTTGCTTGTTAATTTGTAGAATGGATAAGTTACTGATCCTTTGAATCTGCCTATTATCGTGCTTATTTTTTCAATTGTTTCTCTCTGTTTATTGATGATTTTTAATAATTCTGTTGCTTCTCGTTCTTTGTTTCTTAATAGTTTTGTTTGATTATTTATTTGTTCATCTTTGTTTTGTAGGTATTTTGTTTGTTGTTTTATTATTTCGTCTTTTTTTATTATGTTTATTTCTTTGTTTTGTAGGTATTTTGTTTGTTGTTTTATTATTTCGTCTCTTTGTCTTATTTCTTCGTCTCTTCTTACTATTTCTATTTGTTTATTTATCTTTTCTTCATTTATTTCTTTGTTTTTTGCTTCTAATTCTGTTTTTGAGAGCTTTATTGTTTCATTTATTATGCTATAAGGATTTGTTTCTATTTTGTAATCGTCTTTTCTTGGTTTTTTGCAAAAATCATCTAATAGAGAAACCGTGTTTTTCCAATCTAAAGATTTTTTTAAAAACTTTTCTTGTCTACTGGCAATATTTTTTCTTTCTTTTTCAAGAATCAAAATTATTTTTTCAGCCAAATTTTTATAATCTTTTTCTTTTACAACAAATCCTAGTTTGTTTTCTTTAATCAAGTTTGAAACAGGATCTCCGTTGGTTGTTATTACTGGTGTCGCTGTTTGAATTGCATCTAATGTTCTTGAGCGGGAAGACAATCTTGATTCAAAAGTTTTCTTATGTGTTACAATACAAATATCTGTTTCTGCAAAAAGATTAAAGTAATCTTGTTGTTTTAACCAAGGAAGGAAAAAAACATTTTTTTCTAATTGTTTAGCTTTAATATACTTTTTAATTTCTTTAATATATTTTCTAGTTAATGCTTGAGGCGCATTTGGATTATTTGCTCCAACAAAAACCAATGCAACATTATTCTCTTTTTTCTTCACTTCTTCTATTGCATTAATAGTTGTTAATGGGTCGAGCCAAGGAAAAAATCCTCCTGGCCAAAGAATTATTTTTTTATCTCCGATTTTTTTCTTAAGAATATGTTTGTTTTGTATTTTTATTCTTTTTAGTCCATTGGGAACTATATCCATAATTTTTTCTTTACTTATGCCTGGATTTATTCTTCCAATAGTTGTTAAAACTCCATTATAATAATCCATTTGTTCTTCATTAGCACAAATAAAGAAATCCCCATAAAGAAATGGTGTTATGTAAGGAATCATTACATTTGTTGCAAAATCATTAAAGCCATGTCTTGTTAGTTTATAATGATAATAAACATGTTCCATTAAATAAGGTGAATATATGTCAACAATTATTGGCAAACAGCTTATCTTATCAAGAAATATTGGGTTGCTACACCAGTTTTGTATGAACACAACATCAAATTTTTTATTTATATCTTCTAATAATTCTTCATTCCATGCAATAAATTTAACTTTATTTTTTACTTCTTGTTTTTCTCTTTCTTTCTCTGCTAAAGATACTTTGTGTCCTTTTTCTGCCAGTGCTTTTGCAATCTCAAATATTCTTATTCCTGGTCCGGAAGTAAGACCTTTCTGAAATACAGGTCTGTGAGAAAACAAAATTATCTTCGACATTTTACTTTTGAGAAGTAGCGACGATTTATAAATATTTATTTATACTTTAAATCTTTCTTTGTATGGTGAAAAAACAGATTCATATCTATTTGAATAAATTCTGTTCTTGTAAAAATATCTGATAATAAAAATTTTAACATTGTATAAAAGTTTATTATCAGTTTTAAAATCTTTTTTGAAAAAGTATTTGGTGTTGGATAATCCCAGAACATATGTTTCCAATGTCTATCAAGAACAGATTTAGTGTTGTCTTCTGCTAAATGTTTCGCTTTTGCTTTTGGCTGATAAATATATTCATATTTTTGTTTTCTTAATCTTTTGCAAAGATCAACGTCTTCATAGTTAGTTTTGTATTTTTTATTATAATAATTTATTTTTTTTATTATCGATTTTTTGAATAAAGTATTGTTTCCTGCAACATATTCTGGATTAATAATATTTTTATTTCCCCAATGTTGTCTCATATGTTTTACTCTCCATTTATCTGCGTTTGTTTTTTCTTTTTCAATCAATTTCCCGCCAACACCAACAATTTTTTTATTTAAAGAATTAGCTAAGTTCTTCAACCAGTCTTTTTCGGCAATACAATCACTATCTATTGCTGCAACAAGTTCGTTTTTTGCATTCTTTATGCCAGTATTTCTTGCTTCTGCAAGACCTTTATTCTCTTTATGATTAAGAATTCTAACTTTAAACTTTTTTACTTTCTTTGTAGTATTATCTATTGAACAATCATTTATAACAATTATTTCATTTGGTTTTAAACTTTGATTTTTCAGACTTTGAATACATTCTTCTATTGTTCTTTCAGAATTATAACAAGGAACATAGACAGATATTTTCATATTACTCTTCCAATCTTCAATAGTTGTTTTTTAACCGGGTTAAGTTTTGAAATCTTTTCATGAACCAACAAATTAAATCCAAGATTATCACAGCATTTATAACAACCCTGTTTTTTAATTGAACGATCATTTCCAATATTATCAAAATAAGGATTGTTCTTATCATAGTCAATTGTGTGTTTTCTGAAACATCGCTGTTTTTTCCCAAACCATATGTCTTTGAAACTTTGTTCGTAAATATTTCCAACTGGAATTTTGAAAGATTTAAGACAGGAATTAACCTCTCCGGTTGCCAATACTCTTGCAAAAGTCCAGCCAGCATAGCATGAAGGTAATGAATCAAGAATATCAGAGTCATAATTAGCACTATCCGCATCTGGGTTTTGCATTCTTCTTAGAAAGCTATGATGATTTCTGAATTCTAGTTTATGATTATATGTTTTCTCAAGTGCCTCAATCTGTTTTGGCATAGCATTTATTTTATCTGTTATAATCTTTCTATGTTTTTTGTTAAGTTTTAAAATACCTGTTCTATCAGGAACTGTATCAACAGGAGTAAAATCAATGTCATGCATTCGATGCTTGAAAGCAAAATCTATCATCTTATTAACTTCCTCATAGTTATGAATTGTTATGACATTATACATTCCAAGCTCAGGCTTCAATAGTTTTTTTTCTTTTTTTCTTTTATTAATATATTCTATCATTTCTTCCATTCTTCTGAAAGTATTTTTGTTCTTATTAGGATGTTGCTTTGCATATGTTTTCGGCGTTGCAGACCATAAGCTAAGATTCATATGGTCAACATGTAATTCAATAAGTTGATCAGCTATTTTTTCATTTATTAAAGTAAAGTTAGTACTCATATCAAGATGAATTGCTTTGCTTTTTATATGCTTCATAATATCAAATATTCTCGGATGCATAAATGGTTCTCCGCCACCGGTAAAATAAATATCTTTAACTCCTAATTCGTCTAAATCATCAATCAATTTTATGACTGTTTCATATGTTAAAAACTTCTTCTTGATTTCTGGTTTCATAGCTTTATCTCCAAGTAAAGGAGAGTGGCACCAGCATGCAATACAATCATTATTACATTTATTAGTCAGGTCAATCTGCACAGACCAAGGTCCAGTATATACTTTCTTATCAAGAATTCCCTGTGCTATCTTTGCTTGTTGCTTTAAACTTTTAATTTTGTTTTTCATATTGTAAGTTTTTCTTTTTGTTTTTTTTGAATTCTCTAAGAAATATTTGTTTGTTGTCTGCAGTATTTTATTTTTGTAAGTCATTTTTTATTTTGTAAGTCATTTTATTATTTATTATGATGCTTTTATTATTTAGTTTCTTCAAATTTGTTAAAAACAAACTTTTCTAGTTCAAATTCTTTTATTAATCTTTGAATTTTATTTAAATGTCCTGTATTGTCGCAGTTATTACATTTTGATTCGAAGAGTTTTCTTCCATCTTTGAATTCTAAATCTTTATTTTCTTTTAAGTATTTTCCTGCAATACGGAACTTGTTATAATTATCAGAAAACCATATATCTTTAAAACGAAGATGTTTTAATTTTTCAACTTCTTTTATAGAACAGCAAAAAGTGAATATGTCATTAAGACGATAATAAGCAAACCACCATCCGATAAAACATCCTCTCTTTGTATAAACATTCTCAGACCAATCTCCTGTATTAAAGTTAATATTTTCTAATTGTCTATCTAAATGATGTCCAACAAAGAATTTTCCAAAGCTAAGAAGATAATATATTTTTGTTAATAATCTAATTTTTTTAAAATCTTTTTTCACTCTAGTTATTTGTTCTTTTGAAAGCTTCAAGTACATGCTATAGTCTCTAAGATCAATTAATTGAAATCCTACTTCATTTGCACCTACTTTCCAAGCAAAGTTAGTCATTTTAACTAATTCGTGATAGTTAAGATTATTTATTACATTAACAATAACTATGCGGAGTCTTTTGTTCTTTTTTTTATGTTTATATTTTGCTAGTTTTTTTATGTTCTTTTTTAAATTCATAAATTCTTGTTTTTTTGTACTTGGATGAAGTTTAATATATGTTTTAGGAGTTGCTGCAGAAATGCTTATTTGCAAAGTTCCAACATTGTTGTCTACAATAGCTTTTATTTTCTTTTCATTAAATGTTAATCCATTAGAAAAAAGCATTGTTGAAAGACCTTTTTTATTTATGTATTTTATTAATTTATTAAATTGTGAGTGAATTGTTGGTTCGCCATCACCAACCATTACTATATCCTCAACACCTATTTTTGTTGCGTCGTCAATAATTCGTTTAAAAATTTCAAAGCTTATTTCTTTTGGTTTTTTATATTGATCCATTGAATACGTTTTTTTTTTAATATGAGGAGAATGTATCCAGCAGTAAACACATTCTGTGTTACATCTATTATTTATATCTAATAGTAATTGATTTGGTCCTATAAAGATTGTCTCTGAAATAATTCCTAATAATCTTAATAAATCATTTTCATCTTGTTCATTTGATTTTTTTTGTAAGTTGTCTAATAATTCTATTAGTTCGTTGTTTGTTGTTATAGAAATATTATTTTTTCTTAGTTTTTGTTTGTATTTGTTTATTTGTTTGTTCCAGTTATTTAGGATGTTGTTTAATGGTTTTACAGAGAATGGTTGTTTAATAATTATTTTTTCTTTTTTTAATCTTAGAGCGAATGTGATTATTTTGTCTATGCAGTAAAAATTTAATTTGTTGAATTTTATATCTATTGTTTTTTTTTGTTTTTTTTTTATGTTGTTAATTTGTTTTTTGAAGTCTCCTTTTTTACAAGTTATTTTATCGTGTAATTCTTCATTATATCCGAATAGTTGTATTTTTTTCATCTTTCATCATAATAGCAATTAATTAAGAAATGACATTTCTCATTGCAGTTTTTACTCTTTTTTCTTATATTTTTGGATTTACGATTATAATACATTTTTCGAATGTTTTTTTCTAGGATGTTTCCTATTGGTGCTTGTTTTTGGCAAAGTAAAACATTTCCTTTGCAATCAACAGGTATACTTGAAAAGCCGGCTTTACAGTATAAATTATCGGTGTTTTCTGGGTTTTCAAAATATTTTTTGAACATTTTAAATTGTGATGTTGGATTATTAATTTTGTATCCTTTCTTTTTTAGATAAATTAATTTGTCAATGATTTCATTAATTTTTTTTAAATCTTTGGGCCAAAGTTTTTCTTTTTTATACCACTCGGGACCGTCATAACGAACAACTCTTTGTATTGCTTGAAAATTAACAGAATCTATGTTTTTGTTTTTTTGAATCCATTCTACAAATTTAGGAAGCTCTTTAAAGTTAGCATTGTTTATCATTGTACTTAGTTCTATAGGCATCTCTGGTTTTAGTTCTTTAAATTTATCAATAACATAATTAACTTTTTTGAAAACACCTTTTTTTCCTCTTAATTTATCATGTGTTTTTTCAGTTCCATCAAGAGAAAAATTTATTTTTTGTAAACCTGAATCAATAACTTCTTTAATAAGCTTGTCATTCATTAAGTAACCATTAGTTATAACAACTGTCAATATATCCTTTTCAGCACAAAACCTTAACAAATCTGTTAATCCTTTCTTCATAAAAGGTTCACCACCGCCTATGCATAAAAATTTTATTTTAGTCCATTCTTTTACTTCTGAAAGAAATTTTTCCCACTCATCAATTGTCACCTCATTTTCTTCTTTTTTTCTTTTCCAACAATCACAGAATTGACATTTTAAACAACATTCTTTTGTTATAGCAATATCTATTTGGACTGGTTCTCTTGGTAAGTTTGAATATTTTAACTTATAAAGTATGTTATTCAGTTTGTTTTTCATATTATAAGTTTTTCTTTTTGTTTTTTTGTTAGTTTTGTTATAATTGTATTTATTCTTTTGTTTTCTATGTAGTTGTCGCATGCTTTGTAGCAGTTTATTTTTTTGAAGTATGAGTGGTTTTTCTTCTCGTTTTTCGCCATTAGTCTGAATTCTTCGTATTTTTTGCTTAGCCATATTTCTTTGAAGTTTTTGTTGTTGATGTTTCCTAGTGGGTGTTTTGCGGCTGTGCAGCATGGTATTACTTTTCCGTTTGCCATTATTCTTGCATAAGAATATCCTGCGTAGCAAGGAATTGAGTCAATACTTTTTTTGTTTTTTTCTGATAAATTTTTGTCTTTTAGAAGAGATATTATTTTTTCAATTCCAAAAACATCTATTTTTTTATTTTTATTTCTATATGTTAAGCAGTCGTCTTTAAATATTCCTAAGAAATATTTTATTTTGTTTATTTCTTCAAGTTTCATTTTCTTCAATTTATTTATTAAATTTAATCTTTCATTTTTTTCATTATTAATACTTATTCTGAATTTATCTTCTATAAATAGTTTTAATCTTTTGAATAGTTCATTATCAAGATTGTTTATTGTTTTGTAGAAATCTTTTCTTGTTTGAATAGTTATTCTTTTTTTCAATTTTTCAAAAGTTTTTAGAATTTCTTTCTCTTCTGAGTTTCTAAGTTTTAGATTTTCTGTTTTTCCTTTAATTATATCAACTAATGTGAACTCTAATTCTTCAGCACTAGTTTCTGATGCTAAACTAATCATTTTCTCAATTTCTTTATAGTTATACTTGTTTAAGACATTAAGAATTCTAATTTTTGGATTGTTCTTTTTCTTTTTTTGTTCAGATAAAAATTTTAAATTTTTAATTAATTTTTCAAAACTTTTTTTTGTTTGGTTTGGATGAGTTTTAATATATGTTTGTGCATTGCCAGCCCATATACTAACAAGCAGTTCATCACGATATATTGTTTCTTTGGATGGATTTTTAGGCAGAAGTTTTATGAAATTATTAATTCTTTTTTCATTTAAAAGATTAAAATTTGTAATAATTGTTAATTTCATCTTCAAGTCTTTTATTTTTTTGATAATTTTCATTATTCCAAAGTGCATAAAAGGTTCGCCTCCGCCTGACAGAATAATTGTTTTTGTACCGATTCTTTTTAATTCTTTCAGTGTTCTAAGAATTTTTTTTGTTGTTATATGCTGTTTTTTTTCAGTTCCTTTTATTTTTGCATTTCCAAGCAATGGAGAATGCAACCAGCAACCAACACAACTATTATTACAATTATTTGTTATGTCTAGCTGTACAACATCTGGTCCACAAAGAGTTTTTTCTATTAGAATACTCTTTATTAAGTTTTTATTTCCTATGAAAATGTTTTCAGATAATGATCCTTTTTGTTTTACCAAAATATTCTTTATGTATGTTTTTGTATGATTTATTGTATGATGAATACCATTTTCTTTTATGCATTTAACAAATAATCTTAAAGGGTTGCCTTTTGGATTTCTTTTTAATCCTATATTTGTAAAGTTTTGTAGGTCTTGTAATTCATTTATTCTTTTAGTTATATTTCTTGTTTCTTTGTTTTCTTTTCCCTCATTATAATTTGTTTCTACTAACGGAATCCGTAGTTCTTTTAGTAAGGAATACATTTTCCTCATTCTTTTTTGTCTTACGCTCCATGTATTTCCTCCTTTTGTTCTCCATTTATAATGTGATCCTTGTTCTGGTTTCTCAGATTTTTTCTTTGGCATTTTAAGATAATATTTCTTTGCGTTATCATTTAAATTTGTTCCTTCAATTAGATGAACTGCATTCACAGATTTAATGTAAGATATGTATTTTCTGTTTTTTCTTATGAAGTCAAGTGTCATATCAAAATCTTTTTCTCTTTCACCAGGATGGCCAACAAGTATGAATAATCCTGTTCTTATTCCTGCTTTGCTTGTTCTTCGCAAGCATTTTTCTGCTTCTGCAACTGAGGGAATTTTTTTCATTATCTTTGCAACTCTGTCTGAGCCAGTTTCAATTCCTAGTTGAAATTCATAGCAACCTGCTTTCTTCATTTTTCTGAGAAGTGAAAAACTCATATCTCCTCTAGGTATTCCTTGGCATAACCATTCTATGTTTAGTTTCTTTTTTATTATTAAGTTGCAAGTTTCTTCCAATCTTTGTAAATTGCCATTAATTGTTAAGTCAACAATTATGAATTTTCTTCTTTTGTTATTTTTTACGTGGTATTCTAATTCTTTAACTATACTTTTTGGTTCTCTGAATCTATATCCTTGATTTAATGCTTTTCCTTTGCAGAAAACACAGTCGGCAATGCATCCACGACTCCATTCTATTCTTAAAGCATCAGAATGATACTCTTCAAGGTTGAATTCTTCATATGTTGGCCAGATATCATCTTTAAAGATTGGAAGAAGTCTTCTTGGTTTGAAATCATTGTATGTTCCTTTTTTAAAAGTCATTAAACCATCTATGTTGTTTATAGGTTTATTTTCTAATATTGCTTTTGTTGTTTCATAAAGTGTTTCTTCGCCTTCACCAACTATATATCCATCTATAAGCTCAGGTATGCTTCCTATAAACCATCCTCTTGCATCTTCTGAACAAGTTCCTGGTCCGCCAAGAAGTATTTTAGTTTTAGGAGAGTTTTTTTTTATTCTTTTGATTAATTCAATTGTTATTCTCTCTTTCGGATCAACAACATTAAAAGCTATTATTGCAGATTCATATCCTATTATTTCTTCAACAGATTCATTTATTTTTTCATTGAATTGTCTTAATAGTTTTCTGAAAGTTTTTTCATTCTTCCAATAATTCTTGTTTTCGACATGCCATAAATGCCTTAGTTCATCTGGAGCATTGTTAAAAAACTTAATATTCATATCATAACAAGCAACATTTAATCCTTTCCTCTTTAAATAAGTAGAGATAATTGATAAACCAGTTGGTGGATCTTCAACACCCCAAGGAGGAGGATTAACTAATAGAACATCTGATTTTTCTTTTAATATTGTTTCTTCTTTATCATATAAATCATATTTAATATTAAGTGAATCTAATTTTTTTTTTACTTTCTGTATTCTATTCATTCTTATTCTAAAATCATTATTTTTAGAATACCATTTGACACCTAGAGAGTCTTTTGTTACATTAATTCCATATTTGTTTGGACTAACACTTATGTTTGCACCATGAACCAAGTAAGGTTGTTTTAGTGACCTTACTAAGTCAATATTTTCTTTATTTTTTTCTAAAAAAAGAAGTGTTTTTTTAAAATCTACTTTTTCTTCTCCTGGAAAACCAATTATGAGATAAATAACTGTTTGTATTCTTGCTTTTTTACAATCTGCTAAATTATTCTCTGAAATATTAACATTATTTATCTTTTTCATTAATGACAATACTTTGTCAGATCCAGATTCTACACCGAATTCTAGTCTATAGCATCCGGCTTTCTTCATTTGTTTGTAAAGTTTAAGAGTCATTTCTTTTCTAGGAATGATTTGTCCACCCCATTTAATATTTATTTTAGAAGAAATAATCATTTTGCAAAATTGTTCTAATTCTTTTATATTTCCATTTAATGTAGAATCAGTTAATGAGAATGTTTTTATTTTATTTTTTTCATAATGATATTTTACTTCTTCAATTTTTTTTTTTGCACTTTTGTATCTATAAAAACCATTTATAGCTCTGACACCACAGAAAGCACAGTTAGCAATACAACCTCTGCTCCACTCAATTTCTAGCGTGTTTGTATTTGAATATTCTCTAAGATTTATACTTTCATATTTTGGAAAATTAAATTTATCAAGATTTGTTTCTGGTTGTCTCTTTTTTAACTTAGATAATCTCCCTTTTTTATTAATTATTATGCCATCTATATCTGATGAAATCACCCTGTTTTTCTTATAATTTAATATCAATTCAAAAAGACTATTTTCAGCTTCTCCAATTATAAAAGCATCTATTAGTGTAGGTATTTTATCTTGGTATATGTTTATTCCTGCTTTAGTTGTTAATGTAGGTCCCCCTATGAGTATTTTCTTATTATGGTTTATTTGTTTAATTTTTTTTATTAGTTCAATTATAAATCCTTCTTTTGGACAGGCTGAAGAAAAACCAATAATATTAGTTGAATAAGAACAAATTTCTTTTGCATAATTCTCAATATCTTTATCTAAATCCTTCAATGTGTTTTTGATCTTTGAGAAATCAAGCCAGATTTCATGATTATTCATGTCCCATAATTTAGAAAACCTTTTTTCATATTTTTTATATGTTCTTAAATTTATATCAATGACTTTTGATTTCATGTTTTTACTTATTAAAAATGAAGATAAAGAACATATTCCAAGCGGTGGTCTTTCAACTGTCCAAGGAGGTGTGTTTACTAAAATAATATCTAATCTATTTTCATATTTTGTTTCTTTTGAAATGTTAAGTTTTTTCCCATCTTGAAGTGTTGATGCCGTGTAAGATTTGCATTTAAGACCTATTTTCTTAATAATTTTTAAAAGTTGTTTTGTTCTTTTTTGGCGTATATTAAGTGTGTTGCTTTTATCTTTAGTGTACCACAGATAACCTTCGTAGTTTTCAGGCAGAATAATATTGTAATTTTTTGGATTTCTTTCAAGGTTAGTTCCTTCTACAACTTGACATTCTGTAATAAATTCAACTGTGTAGATATTTTTGCGATTTTTTTTTAGAAAAGAACAAGTTTTTTGAAAATCTTCTTCATCTTCTCCAGGAAATCCAGTTATAAGATGAATAAAATTTTCAATACCCACTTCTCTTGCTGCTTTAAGTGTTTTTTCAGCGATTTCTACTGTAAATGGTTTTCTAATAAGTTTTAAAACTTTATTAGAACCAGACTCTATTCCATAATATAATCTTGTGCAACCAGCTTTTTTCATCTTTTTGAAAAATTCTTTTGTGACTTTTTTGGTGCATATAAATGATCCACCCCATTTTATTTTCAATTTTGATTTAATTATCAAATCGCATAAATGTTCAAGTTTTGTCATATCGCCATTAAGTGTCGGATCCAATATAGTGAATTCTTTGAGTTTATGTTTTTCAACTAATAAAACAAGTTCTTCAAGAATATGTTCTGGACTTCTCATATGGATATTTCCCCAAGCAAGTTTTGCTTCACAGAAAACACAGTTTCCATAACAACCTCTCGACCATACAAGAGGGAAAGGTTTAGTATTATACAATCTTAAGTTTATATCATCATATTTAGGAAAAGGAATTTTGTCTAAATTTGTAATAGAGTTTCTTTTTGTGTTTGTCTTAAATTCATTTCCTATATTGACAATAGCTCCTTTAACATCATCAATAGGTTTGTTTTTGTTCCATTGTTTTACTAATTCAAGGATTGTTTCTTCTCCTTCTCCTAAAACTATGGCGTCAACAAGCTCTAAGTTTTTAAAAAAATTAAGCATTCTATTGTTAAATCTTGGTCCACCAACAACAATTTTTATATCTTTACAAGACCTTTTTACTTTTTTAATTATTTCTAAAGAAATAAATTCTTTTGAATTAATCACTGAGATTCCAAGAACTTTAGGGTTTGTATTAATTATTTTTTTAATGCATTCATCAAATTCATCTTTAAATATGTTTAACAAATAATCAAAACCTTTTTTTCCCATCCAATAAGATTTTTTATCAAGATCCCAATATTCTTTTTTATCCTTTCTCAACCTTGTATAAATATAATTATTCATATCAAATAATATTGCATTTAAATTATTTTTTTGAAGATATTCTTTAATAAAATGAGTGCCAACGGGCGGTACATTCATCCAAGAAGGAGGAGGATTAACTAAAACAACATCGACTTTATTTTTCATAATGACTCCTCACATTTTTTGCAAATGAAATCTTCTGAGCTTAGAATTTCTCCCTTAATCATCATTTCTATTTTCAAATATTTTTCACTATTCCAGATATCATTTAAACTTTGTTTATTAACATTTCCAAGAATATTTTTTCTTTTCCAATCCATACAACAAAGAACAACATCTCCGTTATATAATATGTGAATCATCTCATTTCGCCAAATACTATTACAACCATTTACTTCTTTTTTTAGATTGATTTTTAACCAATCAATATTTCCCGCTCTACTTATAGGTGCTTCAAAATAATTAACATTTTTCACACCTAAATCATTCCAGAATTTTTTTGCTTCTTCTTTTTCTTTCTTGTTTAGTAAATTCTTTACATTCAATAATTTAATATTAATATAATTCTCATCTTTTCTGTATTCTTTTGCTAACTCAATAAATTTAGTTATCTCTTTAATTGTTTTCTTAAAATCAAGTCCCCGCATAATTTTCTCATAAGTTTTCGTTGTCATTCCATGCACGCTTAATTCTATATAGTCGAGTTTTGATTTTATTATCTTTTTAGATGTTTTTTTATTTAATATGCTTCCATTTGAAACTATGTGCACTATTGTTTTCGGGTTTTTTCTCTTTGCATAATTAATTTTTTTCACAATATCTTTATCCATTAAAGGTTCATTCATAAGATAAAGAAGAATTCTTTTAACATCATTCTTCTTACATTCATTAGTTATCTTTTTGAAAACTTTCCAATCCATTTGTCCTTGAGAAACTTCTTTGGATGTTTCTTTATAAGGACACATAATACAATCAGAATTACAAAAAGAAGATGTTTGTATCATTACTTTTTCTGGAAATATTAATCTATTTCTTGTTATATTTCTCATTCTCCCACCAGTTATCGCATGTTTTATAACAGCCAATCTTATCTGTGAATTCTTTATTCATTTTCAAGCCATTTCTTCTGAATTCTTTTTGTAATGCTCCATTCCATATTTCTTTAAAATTCTGATTATTTAAGTTTCCGGTTATATTGTTTACTGCTCTACAACATGGCGCTATATCTCCATTTGCCATTATTCTTGCAAATAATATTCCAACATAACATTTCATTCCTGGTAACATGTTGCTATCGTAGTGCCCTTTTATTGCTTTTGGATTAGCAATTCTTCTTATTATATTTTCAATTGTATCTATTTTAATTCTTGTTTTTCTGTTTTTGATTTTTAACAGTGATTTATGTAATTCTTTTCTCTCTTTTTCATTTAATAATAATTTGTCTGTTGCGCCTTTAATTGGATCGATAAATGTAAAATAAACTTCATCAGCACCAATTATTTCACCAAAAGAAACCATTTCTTCAACTTGTTCATAATTAATATTTGACAATACATTTGCAAGAACAATTTTGGTATTTGTTTTTATCTTTTTAAGAAATAAAAGATTTTCTTTTATTTTATCAAATGTTTTTTCTGTTTTGTTTGGATGAGTTTTTCTATAAGTCTCTCTATCTCCAGCCCAGATGCTGATAGTTAAATTATTCACTTGTAAATCAACAAGTTTTTTTATTTTTTCTTT
>NZBB01000020.1 GCA_002686295.1 Candidatus Woesearchaeota archaeon | reverse complement strand
GAAACTTCAGGAATTATGAATAATTCATCATTATCAATACTAATTTTTGATTCATTTCGGATTTCTTCAATAACATCATTTATATATGCATGTGTTGGTCTTGTATCTTTATTAGCCACAATTATCGTTTTTCCTGGACCAAGAGAAATTTTTCCTTTTTCAACAAATAAATCTTTATAATTCGTTTGAGCATTATATTTATCAACTAATTTCACAAATTCTTTTACATCCTTACTATAAACATTATACTGTCTTGATTTTTTATAAAAATTTCTAACAAACTTTGAAGGACCAGCAGATGTACCTATTAAATCTTTATATTGTTGAACAGAATTAAAAGCATTAAATAAATTATTGAGATGTTCTGAACTAAATTTATTGTTTTTTTTTCTAAAATCTTTTGCTTTTTCTTGATTATTTACTAATGAAGACAAATTATCTAACGCACTATAAATTTTATGCGTTCTCTGTCTAGTATAAATTTCTGAGAACATCTTTTTTATGTCGGAAAGAACTCTTTCATCATACAAAGATACAACTGCTATTCTTACAAGACCAGACATCCAAACATCCTGATAAGCATCATTAACTGAAACGTGATTTAAATCTAAAATAGCCGTTGAAGAATTCAAATCATTTAAAGCGGAGTCTCTTATTTTAATCAACGCATCTGCTTTTTTCTCAAGTCTTTCCTGCTGATTATATACGTACTTGAAAACATCTTCTCCTGGAAATACAAAACCAACATTATTTTTTAATGAGTCAGATGAAACTACATATTTTGATAAGTCGAATGTTTTGCTGTTTATTGATTTAATATAGCCTTTTGATTCCAGATTTAATGAATCAACTCCTAACTCTCCATCATCATTTTCCAGATTTGCATCGATATATATTGCAGAATTAATTTCGTTATATGATGGATGAATATCAGAATAAACTCCTGCTAAATTTAGAGAAAAAAAAGTTTTTCCAACACCTCCTTTTTTTGATATTATAGTAACAAGATTATTTCTTTTATTCATGTAATCGCACCGACCCCAAAATTTTATTTAACAGAATAGAAAGAACATTTATAAACTTTTCTAGTATTTACCATTATTAAATGAAAACTATATTTAGTTACTTTTCAATTAGGAATTCTAAAAAGATTTAAAAAAGAGAAGACAACCCTCTAAAACACAAAATGGTCAAGGATTATAAACAGCTTGGAAAAATATTGATTAGTTCAACGACAATAATTCTTGCACTAAACGGATGTTATGAAGAACAGACAAAAAAATATGAACAACCAATAATAAAAATAAATCCAACATATACAACACTTTCAGGAAAAAAAGAAATTTTAACTGTTGAAAAACTAAAGAACATAAATAAAGAAGAAATGAAAAAATTGAATTTAAATTTTAGAATTACAGAGGGGTTGTTAAAAAAAGAAACAAATTTGAATATAAGAACTATAAATGAAAATTTTCTATCATACATAGGTGCCAGAGGATCTTATCAAATAATGCCTGAAAACATAGTTAAGTATAGCACTATAAAACCATTCAACTGGGTTGATTATAAAGATGCATCAAATGATTATTGGAAAAATAAAGATAAAACCAAGTTTAAAAGAGCAAGAAAGAAATTAAAAAACGAATTATACAAAGAAATAGTCAAAGTTTCAGGCAAAGATCACAAAATAACAATAGATGAATTAGTATCAATAGATAGTTCTTTTCATCCAGAAATAAATGCTAAAATCGCAGGTAAGTATCTTGCAGAGATGTTTTATGATAAGGATGAACAAACATATATGGATACTAAAAAAACCTTATCAAAATATTATTCTGGAAAAATTAATGGTATTGATGGACAAGAATATTATGAATATATAAATTCATACGTCAAAAAAACATTTCCGAAATATAAAATTAGTCTTCTACTAGAAAACTTTGTGAAAAAGAAAAACTATGGTGGTGAACAAATAATTTTTACTAAATTAGAAGATAAAACTAATACTAAATTCAAAATTCCTATACAAGTACAAACACAGCAAATAACTTATATAAAAAAGAAAAAAAATGTTTTTCAAAAAATAAATGATGTTTTTAAAAAAGAGAAAAAAACAAATAAACAAGAATCAAACATAATGAAACTTACTAAGCAATGGTAGTTTAGCAAGAAACTTCTTAAACAATAAACAATTTTATTATTTCATGATTAACATAATAGGTGGTGGACCAATAGGGTGCTATTCTGCAGCACTTCTTTCAAAGAACAATGAAGTAACTATATATGAAGAAAACAAAGAAGTTGGTCTGCCAATAGCATGTACAGGAATTCTTAGTGATACAATAAATGAAATAATTTCTTTGAAAAAAGATTTTGTTGCAAACAAAATACATTCTGCAAGAATATATTCTCCGAACAAAAAAATTGTGAAGATTAATTTCAAAAAACCAAATGTCATTGTTTTCAGAAACAAATTTGATCAATACTTCAGAGACAAAGCTTTAGATAACGGGGCGAGGATAAATTATAAGACAAAGCTTGTTGGAAGAAATAAAGTTATGAATCTTGAAACAAGAAAAAAAAAAAAGATTAAATCAAACAAGCTAATAGGTGCTGATGGACCTGCAAGTAAAGTATCTCAGATTTACGGATTTGGAAAAAGAAAATACTTGATTGGAGTGCAAGCATTGATAAAAAAGAAGAATGATAACTTTGTTGACTTCTATCCTCATATAGGCACGTATGCTTGGGCAGTTCCAGAATCAAGAAATGTTTTGAGAGTTGGTGTTGCAGCTAAAAATAATACTATGAAAATATTCAAGAGTTTTTCAAAAAAATATACTGGAAAAATAATTGGTTGGCAAGGAGGATTAATACCTTTGCATGAACCAGGATTAATAGCCACTAAGAAAAATGTTTTCTTGGTTGGTGATGCAGCTGCTCAGATAAAAAACACGACTGGTGGCGGCTTAGTTCCTGGATTGATGGCTGCTGAAGAGCTAAAAAAAGCGATAGATAAAAACAAAGATTATGATGTTCTTTGGAAGAAAAGAATTGGAAAAAGCATATGGACACATTACTTTGTCAGAAATATTATGAACAAATTCGATTCTGAAGACTGGAATAAACTAATTGAAATGTTTAGCAATAGAAAAATGAAAGAATTATTGTCAAAAGAAAGCAGGGATAAACCAATAAGAATATTGATGAAAGCATTCATTCATAACCCTTCAATATTATTGTTTCTTAGAAAACTAATGTAAAAACTTTCTAAATAGCATTCTGAAGCCTATTTTTATACTATTCCAGCTACTCTGTCCTTTTGCTTTTGAATAATCAGAATAAGTTATTGTAACCGGAACTTCAACAAAATTAATCCTATTCTTATGAATCTCTTCAACAATCTGAGAGGCGTGCTCCATTCTGTCAGAGGTTATATTTATCAGTCTCGCTGCTTTCCTTGAAAAAACCCTGAAACCATTGTGTGAATCAGTCAATCTTACACCATAAAGAAACCAAGTAAATAAAGCCCCGAGTTTAAGAACGATTCTTCTGATAAAAGGGATTTTTAAGTTTTTTTTCAGAAATCTTGAGCCAAGAGCCACTTCAACACCCTTCCGTTTAACTGCTTTTATTAAAGACTTTATTTCTCTTGGATTATGCTGATCATCTGCATCAAATGTAACTATAAAATCTGCCCCATTTGAAATTGCATAATCAATTCCTGTCTTTAAAGAAGCTCCTTGACCACGATTAATGAAATGTTTTAATATCGTGGCTTTTTGTTTTTTTACTTCTTTAACAGTATAATCTTTAGAACCATCATCAACAACAACTATGTTTTTATATCCTTCTTTTTTCAATCCTTTGATAACTTTCGCTATTGATTTCTCTTCATTATAAGCCGCTATGACTACACATATTTTCATCTTGTTATTAAAAAAACCCCTAAAAGTATTAACATTATGCCTGTCCATTTATAATTATTCATTTGCTCGTTCAAAAACTTTATTGAAAGAAAAGACACCCACACATAAGTCAAAGAAGTTATCGGATAAATCAAAGATAAACGAGCATATTTTAGAGCAAAAACATAAAAAACAGACGATAGCAAGAATAAAAATATTCCGAATAATAATTTTTTGTTTGAAAAAACTTTTAGAATATTTCTATGAAGAGTTGCTGATCCTTTCTTCAAGTATAAAGAACCGAAAGCACCTATAAAAGTTGCAAATACTGTTAATGCAATAGCTGACAATTCATTCATTTGTTTCCACCTTTTCCAATAAAGCTTACACCACCCATTATTAACACTAATCCAATCCAATTAGTAAAAAATATTTTTTCCTGTAAAAAAAATGTTGAAAGCAAGAAAACCCATACAAAACTAAAAGCAATGAAAGGATACAACACTGATAATTCACCGTATTTTAAGGCAATTATCAATATTATTGCACCAACGCCGTATAAGAAAAAACCTCCAACTAATGGAAAATTAATTATTGATAATAAATTGTTTGTTATGCTGCCTGTTCCGAGCTTAATAAAGTACTGGCCTGCAGATGTTAAGAAAGTACAAAGAACAACAAATAATATTGCGAATAAAGGTGTTTTTTTCATGTTTTGATGAAAAAAATCTTTGTTTAAATAGTTTTTTGCATAAAACTAAGAATTATATGCTTTTAGAGTACTTTCAATCATTTGTTTGATATCTTTTTTTGGCGACCAATCTAATAGTTGTTTTGCTTTTTTGTTCGAAGCAACTACTGATGGAGAATCTCCTTTTCTTCTATGAGAGAATTTATAATTTAGTTTTTTGCCTAAAACTTCTTCAACTGCGTTCACAAGTTCTAAGACAGATGTTCCTTCTGAAGTTCCAAGATTAATTGTTTCTGATTTGTTTAAATTCAAAGCAGAAATATGTGCCTGCACTAAATCATTTATGTCAATGTAATCTCTTAAACAAGTTCCGTCTCTTGTATCATAATCATTTCCAAAAATAGTAAATTCTTTTTCATCTTTTAATCCTTCAAGTATAATTGGCAGTACATTTTTTGGATCTGGATCAAGGTAATTCAAACCTGCATCTCCTGCAACATTGAAATAACGAAGATTAATACAAACCATTTTTTTTAATTCAGAATACCAATTAATTATATTTTCACATTCTAATTTTGTAAAACCATAAAAGCTCATAGGGTTTGTTGAGTGTTCTTCATCTACTGGAACATACTCTGGTTCTCCATAAACAGCTGCAGAACTTGAGAATATTAACTTTTTAACATTAAACTTATTCATAATATTTAACAGGTTAATTGTGCCAATTATGTTGTCAGAGTATTTTTCAGGATTATCCATTGATTCTTCAACAGCCTTATAAGAAGCGAAATGAATAACTGCATCAAACTCATTCTGAGAAAACACTTTTTTCAAGAATTCATAATCAATTAAGTCTCCTTTCAGAAACTTTGCTTTTTCATCAACCAATTCTTTTTTTCCTTTTGACAAATTATCAATTACTATAACTTTGTGTTCATCATCTATTAATTTTTTAACAGTTGCACTGCCGATATATCCTGCTCCACCTGTAACTAAAATAGATTTCATAATATGAATCTAATAAAGTTTTGTTTAAATAGTTTATTAAAAATCTACTGAAGACTTTATTACTAAATCAATAAGAAATATTAATCTCATGTGATTTTTTGGAAAATATGACTTATTTTATTCAGAATATATTTTTTAAAGAAAAGATTTATATAACTCTTTTAGTTGATTTCAATAATGTCTAAGAAGAAGCATAATGAAGCTATTGTTTTCTTAAAAAAGAATTGGAACTGGATTGTTTTAATAGCAATATTATTCTTTGGTTTCTATCTCAGAAGTTATCACTTAGACTATCCTGTAATTGGATATCATAATTGGAAGGAAGTGCATTATCTTACAGAAGCAAGAAACTTCGCCAGAGATGGATTTTTTAAGCACGGTTTTTTTGTTCCTGCATGGGATTATCCTAATGTAAAAAATCCTTCTTCAGGAGTTCATGGAGATACTTTCCCAACAACGTCTATTCTTATTGGTGTTTTGTTTAAATTTTTTGGAGCTAAAATAGTTGTTGCCAGAATATTTAATATCATAATTTGCATGATGTCTATAGCTATTTTTTACATGTTTTTGAGAATTGCTTTAAAGAGAGAGGATGTTGCTTTGACTGGCTCGTTCTTGTTTGCCATTAATCCTTTACATGTTTTTTTCGGTAGAAATACACAATTAATAAACATCGCTCTTTTCTTCATGCTTTTAGCAGGTTATTTTTATTTTAAATGGCTTGAAGATAAAAAAAATTCGAATCTCATAGTTGCAGTAACTCTTTTCATGCTTTCATTTATAACAAAGTATTCTTTCTTTGTACTGGCAATCCCTATTTTATTAACAATACCTTTCAAAAAAGAATTAAAAAAATTGAAGAAAAACTGGAAGGCTCTGAGTACTGTGATCTGCATAATATTAATTTTCGGATTCATAGCATTTTATTTAACGAACTTGGCAGTTGATGAATCAACAACTAAATCTTTTACTCCTCAACTTATTAAGATAAAAACTATTTTCACTAAAAATTTCTGGGATATTCAAAAAAGCTATTTGAAAGATGATTTCACTCTTTCAGGAACGGCATTATCAATTATTGGACTGTTAATTTTAGTTTTGAAAAAAAACAAGACTATAGGAGAGAAATTCTTTGCAAGATATTTTTATGGTGGTGTTTTATGGTTTTTTATAATGAGTTACAAATTGTCAGGGCACAATTATCATTATTACCCTTTAATTCCTTTGGTTATTCTTGGAATAACTTATTTCATAATGTTTGTCGGAGTTAATCTGAAAAATTTAACTGGTTTTAAGATTGTACATCCATTATTAATTATCTTAATATCTTTAATGCTTTTCTTTCCTTCTGTCGAAGCAAAAGACAGAATGTTTAATACTCAATTCTTTGGATTGGATATCGCAGGTGATTATATCAGAACTCATAAATTATCCGGAGAAAGAGTTATGCATTCTTCACATCAGGCATATGGGTTGCTTTGGCACGGAGACATTAAAGGAACCGCTGGCATTCCGAAACTTGAAGATATTAAGTTTGCAGAAGATAATCTGAATGCAACATGGGTTTTCATTTACAATTGGGATTTTGCAAAGTTGACAAAGGATAGAGAAAGATGGAATTACATAGCAAATAATTATAGGATTGTTCAAACAGCTTTTTCTGCAACTCAAAATCAACTTTCAAACCTATATTATTTCTTACTTAGAAAAGAAGGGAGTTTTAATGAAAGCTTATTTGGACTTGATGGAAATTTAAACATCCAAGTTTTTTCTGAAATAGTTAATAGTGGCTCTTTACAAACTAAAGAGTATGAATTCACATTTGGAAAACAAACAATACAATACATTAATTTAGAATAAACAATTAAATAATTAGTCTTGTCACTTTGAATAACGAGAATCTTGCTAAAAACAAGCTTCCAACAACCAATATAACTGCTATAACTGTTCTTATTAATAAAATATCTATTAAGAACCAAGTTAAAACAATGTTTAGCAGAGCAGATATTATTTGTATAGCCACATATTTAAAGAATTGTTTTTTTATTAACTTTATGAGTATATACAAATAGAATTTCAAGAAGAAAACAGACATCACAACTAAAGATGTGGCCATTAATGTTTCAATTTTTAGAATATCTATTAATAACCAAACAAAAAATATGTTCAACAATGAAACTATTAATCCAATAAAAGTATATTTTGAGAAGTTGATTGAATTTTTTTTTAGAAATTGTTTTGATAACATTTTATTATTTTTTTAATTCTATGATGTTTAGAAAACACCAGTTTGGATAAGCTAAAAATTTGTTTAATATCCTGTGAAGCCAAACAACTTTTAATGGGAATAAAAAAGTTAATATTGACGAAATTGGCATTGTTGGAAACAGTCCTTTTCTTCTTATAATCTTTAATCCATGTTTTTTTAACAATTCAAGATATTCTTTTATTGGACGATCTCCTTTATGCCTTTCAATGCTACTTGTTCTTAATAATTTTCCTAAGAATAAGAACGATATTCTTGAGGCAAAATGAGCCAGATTAGGTATCGCCAAAAGAATTCTTCCTTTTCTTTTCAAAACCCTTTTTAATTCTGCTATTGCCAATTCTTGCTCTTCAAAATTTAAATGTTCTATTATGTCTAAAGCCAAAACAATATCAAAAGAGTTGTTTTTGAAATTCATATTTCTAATATCTCCTTTAAACACATTCTTTGAAGAATAGTTATAATCAAAACCAGTTATGTCATAGCCTTTCTTTTTGAATTCTTCTACAATCACTCCTTCTCCACAACCAGCATCAAGTATTTTCTTCTTTTTAGAGATTTTAGAAAGATATTTTTTTACAAATGATAGTTTTTCAACATATATGGGATAATACTTCCAATTCTTGTCTGGATCTTTATGATAGTCTCCTTTTTCAGCATATTCTCCAAATCTTTGTTTCATTTTTAATTAAAGAATTTCTTTTATTGAATAATTAGTTGTTTTCTCATAATATAGTTTTATCATTATATCTGCTAAGAATCCAAACATTATGAATTGAACTCCTAATATCACTAATAATACGCTCAGCATTAATAATGGTCTATTGGCTATTCCTTGTTGTAATATGAATTTAATATATAAAAGGTATAATCCTATTATTAATCCTGATAATCCACTCATTATTCCTAATCCTCCGAATAAGTGTATTGGTCTAGTTGAGTATTGCATCCAAAACTTCACAACCAATAAGTCTAGGAATCCTCTAAAAACTCTTAGTGGACCATATTTTGTTTTACCTAATCTTCTATAGTGATGTCTTACTTTTAATTCTCCAACTTTAAAGCCTTTTATTGATAGTATTAAAGGTATGAATCGGTGCATTTCTCCATACAATGTTAGGTTTTCAAAGCATTTTTTCCTGTAAGCTTTCAATGTGCATCCTGAGTCATGCACATTATCTTTTGCAATTAACTTTCTTATGATTTTTGCTTTGAATGAAAAGAATTTTTTTATAAGGCTGTCTTTCCTCTTGTACCTCCATCCTGATACGCAGTCATAGCCTTTTTTCAACTTCGATATTAATCTTGGAATATCTTCTGGATCGTTTTGCAAATCTGCATCCATTGCAATTATTATTTTTCCTTTCGAATGTTTAAATCCTGCATCTAAAGCGGCTGTTTGACCAAAGTTTCTTCTGAAAACAATTATTTTTAATGCTTTATCTTTAATTTTTTTTAATACTTCTAAACTTCTGTCTTTAGAACCATCGTCAACAAATATTATTTCATATTTCTTGTTTAAACTCTTCAAAACATTTGATAATTTTTTATATAGAAAAAAAATGTTTCCTTCCTCGTTATATGCAGGTATGACAACTGATATTTCTGGTTCATCCATTTTTATACCACTCTACAAATCTTTTTATTCCTTCTTCTATTTTAATCTTTGGTTTATACTTCAATAATTTATCTGCTTTCTTTATATCAGCATAGGTTATTGGTACATCTCCTTTTGGCATCTCTCTTTGTTTTATAATTGCTTTTTTTCCCACTTCTTTCTCTATTATTGATATGAATTTTTTAAGTTTTACAGGGTTTGAATCTCCCAAGTTTATTATTTCAAATCCTGATGTTTTCTTATTTGCAGAAATTATTCCTTCAACTATATCGCTTATATAGGTGTAGTCTCTTGCTGAATTGCCGTCTCCATACATCTCTATTGGTACAGAATTATTTATTAGGTTTGTAAACTTGTATGGAGCCATGTCTGGTCTTCCTCTAGGTCCATAAACTGTGAAGAACCTTAAGCAAGTAATGTTTAGATTATATAAATTGTGGTAGCTTCTGCATAATTCTTCTCCCATCTTTTTTGTTGCTGCATATGGGCTTATTATGTTGTTTAATGAGTCTTTTTCTGAGAAAGGTTTTTTTTTATTTGTTCCATAAACGCTTGATGATGAGCCAAAAACAAATTTTTTAACATTATTTATTCTTGCCAGCTCTAAAAGATTCAATGTTCCTTTAACATTTGTCTCTTCATAGATGAAAGGATTCTTTATTGAAGGTCTTACACCTGCTCTGGCTGCTAAATGAATTATCTTGTCTATGCTATGCTTTGAGAAAATCTTCGCTAATTTCTTATAATTTATGATATCTGCCTTGTAGCATTTATAATTCTTATTCTTGAGATTGTGCCTGATATTATTATTTTTTATCTTAGGATCATAATATTTGTTGAAGTTATCGACACAAACAACATTAAAACCTTCAAACAATAATTTATCACACACATGACTACCTATAAAACCAGCACCACCAGTTACAAGAATAGATTGCATAAATAAGAAGTATTTAAATTAAATTTATAAAAGTATT
>NZBB01000019.1 GCA_002686295.1 Candidatus Woesearchaeota archaeon | reverse complement strand
CTTCTAACAAACCAGCTAAAAAAACTAAAAATATGCTTAATAATAGTAAATCTGCAGAATCTAATAATATGTGTTCAAATTTTCTTGTTCCAAAATCATGTTTTATAACTGCAACAGAAATTATTCCACCAGCCAATCCTGCAACAAAATATGACAATATTTCTGGAATACCATGTATAACATACTTTAATAAACCAATTGATATAACTTGGAAGTATTGTGCTGATTTTTCAAATCCTACAAGATTAGAATAGTAAGCAAGATTTGATCTTATAAAATTACCCATAGCAGTTCCTATAACGGAAGCATTCCACGTTAATATAAAAATAGCGCCAGAACCATATAAAAAAGCAAATAAAATACACAGTATTAATACTTTTATGTTGTTAAGAAAAATATTTACAAAAGCATTAAACTTTATTGCACTACCTGTAACATTTGAATTTATATTTTGAATTGTTTCTGACTGCGTTTGAAACAAAACTGATACTGTATCTGCAGGTAAAGCAACATACCACAAAGTGCAAGATAAAGCAATACCAATAAATAGAGTCATAAAAGCTAATAATGCTTTGCTATGCTCTTTTAATAAAATTTTTTCTTCTAAATCCTGTAAATCTTTTTCCTCCTCAATTTTTATTATGTTATATACTAATGGAATACATGCCATTACTGTTAAAAAAACCATTATCAAGCTTGCCTGGGACTTAAATATCCACGAACTAAGAAATAAAGCAATCGTTGAATAAACAAATCCTAAAAAAATTAAGTTTCTTGGTTTGTTTTCTGATTTGAAAGGATTAACAATTGACTCTAAAACCATAAAACTCTCTCAATCAACATTATTTAAAAATTTTTCTAAAGCTTTAAATAACTTATAATTATTCTTTAAAAAATGAATTATGAAACAATGCTTGAAAAAGGAAAATCAGAATTACCTGAAGTAGTTTCACAAGTTGAAAGATTTAACATTCCAAAAGTTAGAGGTCACATACAAGGTAACAAAACAATTGTCAGCAATTTCACAGAAATATCAAAAACTCTTTGCAGACCACCTGCACATGTATTGAAATTTATTCTTAAAGAATTAGCTACACCAGGCGGAATTAAGAAACAAGCAGTGATTTTTGGTTCTAAGTTATCAGCAAATAAAATAAATGAAAAAATAATTTTGTATACTGAAAAATTTGTTTTATGCAAAGAATGTGGAAAACCAGATACAAAATTAACAAAAGAAGTTAATAATTATTTTCTTAAATGTCAGGCGTGTGGAGCAAAACAATCTTTTTATTTAAAAATTTGAAAAATGCTTATCGTTAAAGAACACATTTTCGAGCAAACAAAAACTATTCTGGCAATTGTTGATGAAGAATTGCTTGGGAAGAAAATCGTTGAAGGCAATAAAATTTTAGATTTGAAATCTCAATTTTATAAAGGAAAAAAAATGAATGAACTTGCTATCTTAGACAAAATTCGTTTTTCTGCCCAAATAAATGCTGTTGGTAAAAAAACTATTTCTTTACTTAGAAAAAACAAGTTTATTGAAACAACAAAAACAATAGGTAGTGTTCCTTACGCTCAAATTATACTCATAAGAGATTAACCAAACCATTTTCCAAGATCCTCTTGCTTCTCTTTTTCTTTTCCAAAAATATCTTCAATTCTTCTTTTTGTTAATTCAAGGGTTTGTTGTAGATATTGTGAAACGCCATATTTTTTTGCAAGACTTATACTTGGTTCTAGATATTTTATAATGGAACCCTCAGAAATAGTGAATATTATTTTCCCATCACATTCTAAACATCTGCCTTTTAGAGGATGTCTACGATACTTTGCATTACAATTAACACATCTGAATTTCTGACTTGAAAATTTTCTCAAGTTACCTTTTATATCTCTTAAAAAATGTTTCTCTATAACTAAAGTAGCCACATCTCTTTCATCTACAGCTCTTATTTTCTCTGCTAAATCCATTTGTCCTTTAAGTTTATCTTTCATGATAGGAAGAATCTTATAAGCCGAACAAAGAACGCCTGCGTTTATGTTGTTTGTTGAATGTGTAAACCCATAACCTTCAAATTGAGAGTGTGTATGCAAACAGTCACCTACTTGTTTTATATTTACTTCCCAAGGCATCTTATATTTTGAAGCAGCATTATAAAAACTCAAAGGATATTTAAATGGTATATCTAAATGAAAAACCATATCATCAACTTCTGTTGGATTAAGAAAAAATGTTAACACTAGAGGGGCGTCCATTGTGCTACCTCTTGATGAAGGCAAATATTTCTGAGAAAAATTCAAAAAACAATCCATTAACAAAAACATGCAAGACTCATCTCCATCTATATCCCTCCTCATAGCTGCATGAAATAATGGATGTGCAAAAAAACCTTGTGTTTTTGAAAAACCTATTATTCTTCCCAAAATTCCTGCAGATGTGTGTGGTGCCAAACCAACAATATAATGTCCAACTAAATCTTTCTTTGATTTGAGCTTGAAAAAAGGTTTCAAACCATACAATTTAACAAGCAAATCATCAAGAAATTTAGATGTTCTAAACATAATCTCGTCTGATGGCTCGTTTGGTGAAGATTGAGAACAAGGAATTATTACATCTTGCGGTTTAAGTTCTAAAAGTTGATTTTTTTTCTCTAGCGCGCATCCATAGATATCTTTTACATAACCTAATTTTTTAATTATTTCTATATCTACGCCTATTTCTTCCGGTTTAAAATGTGTTATACCAAGCTCAGAACAATCATATCTGATAGTTCCGTCTTTATTAACATTTATTGAATGCTTGGCCCTCAATATTGTCTTAATTAAATGTTCTGGTATATGATCTGGATTAAAAGTTCCCCTAACGCCCTTTATTAAATCAGGAAATATTTTTGTATCCAGTTTCTTTAAAACCTTATCGAACAAATCATTAATGTTTACTTCTTTATTAATAAAAGTTGTTTGTGAATGATCGCAATCATCTACTATACCACAAATATTACAAAAATTCTTTTTAACTGTTTTTCTTTCACAAGTTTCACAAACCGAAAAAACAGATTCTTTTTCACAATGATTACAAAAGAAAATTGCAAAATCTGCTTTAACTTTACCTTCTTCTAATGCTGCTTGAAAAGAACGAAATTTCCCACCTTGAGAACCAACAGGAAATAAACCGTGTGGCGAACCAATCATTTTTCTCATCTTAGCTTTCTCCGGACGAGCCATTCTTCCGCCTATAAATGTTCCTGCTTTATCTTTTATTTTAAAAAAAGAAGTTTTGTTAATGAATTGTAACACTTTATCTGAATTAAATGATTCTAATGATTCAATGATTGTTTTAATTGAATTTTTCTCAGACACACCTATTTGAGAAAGAAAAGAAATTGAAACAGATTCATCCAAAACAACAAACTCTTTATTAATCAAAAAATGAGGAACACCAATTAATTCTAAAAAATTTTTTTCATATGAGTTTTTTAAAACAAATTTTCCCTCTCTTTTTTCTCCTTTTTCAAGCCAAACAAATAATTCTTTTAATTGATTAAAACTTAAACAACTCCAATAATATATGTGTGCAGGATGTAGAGGAACACCCAAAAATTTCGATAATTGCATAGCAAGAGAAATAGAAATTTTTGTCTTTATAGGATTGTTAAACAATTTTTTCAAATCTTCTTCTGAAACCTTAACTAATTCTGTTAACTTTTCAAAATCAAAGGAACCAAATAAATCAACAATCGCTTTCTCTAATTCCAAAATCCATATTTCCTGACAATAACCAGCAGGAACTAATTTATGCGCCCTATCAAAGAAATCACCATAAGAAACCAATATATCTCCAAGAAACAAGATTTTTTCTATGTTTTTTTTGTGCTTAAGAGCTAACTCTTCTGTTTCTAAAAAAATAACGTTTCCATTTTTTAGTCTAACTATTGGACCATTCAAATCTTCACAAACAGTGTACGCCGCTGCTTTCCCTGGTCTTTCGACTTTTAGTTGTGTGCCGGTTGCCAAATAATCATTAAGCACATGCATTGTTGCCGGATGAATTGATTGACCAGAATAACCTGAAACTCTTGAACGACCATACCTCAACCTAAAACCCCCTGCTCTCATAGGATGAGAAAAGACAGGTCTACCAGCGACTAAATCTTTAATATAAGTGTAAACAGGAGAGATTTTTTTCTCACCAAAATCACCACACTTAGATTTAGAACGATCTTGAATTGATAAAAATTCTTTAAGAAAGTTCCAATGGCTTAAATCAAAATCATCAAGCCAACCACTCATTTTTGCCCACAATTTTGGTGCCTTTAATGGTAAACAACTACTATGAATCAAACAATAACCGCTTCTTAAAATATTTGTATTGACTCTTGGAATATCCTTAAAATTAATATTTGAAACCTCATATTTTTCAGATGGTTCTCCAGATATTTCTATTGGAATATTACTCATCAAAAATTCTGATTCTTCTTTTGAAGGAAAATACTGCAAATTGGTTACGAATGTATGATAATCTTCTAATTCTGCATTGCACCTATTTATTTCCATTTCTGTTGGGTCATAAGTTGAATAACCAAATTTTTTTCTTAAATAATCTGCTATTATGATAGACCACGCCGCAGCCGTTCCACCAGCGTTTCTTATTGGACCAGAATAATAAATGCAAAAATATTTTCCACCCCCATCATTTCTATCTTTTAATTCTAATTTCGTAAAACCTTCAAGCGGACTACTAACAACTCCTAAAGTAACATAAGCAAAACCCATTCTCAAACCTGTTTCAATAGCTTCTTGTTCATTTTTAAATTTGCAAAAGTTTTCTTTTGCAATTTCTTCTGATATTTTTAAAGCCACTCTAGGATCAAGAATGCCAAACTCTTTTTCTAAAGACTCCATTCTTTTTTCAACACCTTTGTTTTTTATTTGTGGAGCTATAACACTAATTAAACCAACCACTCTCTCAGCCATTGTACCTGCCAAACTAATCTCTACTATTTTAGCAGGATCAAAACCTTTTTCTCTAGCATTATTAGCGATTTTATAAATAGAAAAACAATCATTTTTCAAGTTTGAAAAATATTTTTCCATATCTTTAGAACAATTCATTTTTAACCATAAAAATTAATTATTTTAACTTTTCTTGTTTGTAAATTTAACGTAATAGCTCTCGCAGGTTGAGGCTCGAGCCCTCTTTTTTCTTGATCTTCTGTTATATCTACCCAACAAGAAGTATTCAATAAAGTTACGCCTCTATATTGAGATGCTGAAGCACGATGTATGTGTCCTGTTACAAAAACGTCAGGTATTTTATCTATAAACAAAGGGTCTTCTTCTGCATCCGGAACATACATGTTTGATTCATGTGAAGGAGCCAAATGTCTTTTTTGAAGTAAAAATTTCATTAATAAATCAACCCTTTTTTGACCTCCTTGAACACGGATGCTTTCTACGTTATTAGCATAATAAATTAAGGAATAACCATGATATAAGAGCACATCCAAACCAGAAAAATTTTCTGAAGAACCAATATTAACAACTGAAGGATTACTTATAATAATTGTATTTGACAAATCCCATAACGATTTAGCAAAATCATTATAAAGTGGCGGTTGTGGTTCTGCAATTCTTCCGGAATCATGATTTCCTGGACAAATTATTATTTTTTTATTTGACGATATTGTTTTTAACAAATTTGCTAACTGTTTATACTGCTCTTTAATATCTGGAATATCTAAATTTTCTTCCTGATTTGGATAAACTCCAACTCCTTCAACCAAATCTCCAACTAAAAAAAGATATTTTGTTTTTTTTGCAATTAGCCTTTGATTTTCAGAACCCAAATTACCATTTAACCACGAAAGAAATTTTTTAAAGTTTTTTTTTAAAAAAACTTTTGAACCAATATGAATATCACTAATAAAGACCGCATAACTCTCTTCGGGGGCTTTTTTTAATTCGTTAGATAAAGGTATATCTGGAAAAATTATTTCATTTGAAAAAACAATGTTTTTTCCAACACCCCCACAAACACCTATCACTTCATCTTGAACTAAATCTTTAGCCAACTCATAAACTGCTTTGTTGTTTTTATTAACAAGAACATTTACTGAACCAGAAATATCTTCCAAAAACAACATTGTGTGTCCATTCTTTGTTTGCCATTTTTTAGTTATAATCCCTATAATTGAAACTATTTCTTTTTCATTTTTTAAATTTAATTTATTAATAGATACAAGGTTTTGCATTTCCGATCTTTGTCTAATTATTTTTTCAAGATTTTTAAATCTTATATTAAAAAGACTAACGAAATCATCTACAACTCTTTTTTTAGATGGTTTATCATAATTGTAAACTATTTTAATTTTTCCAGGTGTTTCTTCTTCGGATTTTGAAAGTTCCTTTCTTGTAGAAAACTCTTTTTTAAGTATATCTGGAGTAACTAAAATACCTTTTTTTAATAGTAAATCAACTTTTTCAGAATAACTCATTTTTCCTTCCTAATTCTAAACTTTCAATTAAAATACCCATTATTTTTGTCTCTGTTGTTTGTGGAACAGAAAGAGTTATTTCTCTTGTTCTACCGTATCTTCCTTTTGAAAGAACTCTACAATTAATTAAACCAATCATATCAAACTCAGCTATTATATCGGAAATTCTTCTTTGTGTAAGAGGTCTCAAACCAATCTTAATACAAACGTCTTTATATGTTTCGTATATATCACCTGTAAAAAATTTCTTTTTCGAAGAAGATTTATTTAACATAATAGAGTACAGAGTTGCTTGAAATTGTTTTGGTTGATTTTTTATTAATTCCAAAACATTATCTTTTTCCATTTTGTCTTCTGCTTCATCTATATTATCTATTTTGATATTTTTTTGATTTTTTCTTTCGGCCAATTCTCCTGCAACTCTCAAAAGTTCTAAAGCTCTCCTGGCATCTCCATGATCTCTTGCTGCATAAGCAGAACATTTTTCTATAACTCCTTGCTCTAAAACTTTTTTCCTAAAAGCAAGAACAGATCTTTTTTTTAAAATTTCTTGAATTTGAACTGCGTTATATGGAGGAAATAGGATTTCTTCTTCACTCAATGAAGATTTAACCCTCGAATCTAAATCATTCATAAATGTCAAAACATTACTGATGCCAACAATCGACATAGTAGAATTTTTTAATTCAGAATTTATTCTTGTAAGATTATATATTAGCTCGTCTCCTGTTTTTTTTATTAGTTGATCTATTTCGTCAAGAATTATGACTATTGTTTTTTTAGAATCTTCTAATGCGTTATAAAAAATCTTATATACTTCATCAGTTGGAAGTCCTGTTGAAGGTATAGCTTTTCCAAAATTTCTTGCTAATTCTGCTATTAATCTATACTCTGTATCTGCAACTTTTTTTAGTTTGCAATTAACGTATAATATATCTAAAGGCAAATTTTTACTGTTAGCTATCTTCATTAACTGATTGGCTATGTATTTTGCACTTAAAGTTTTTCCTGTTCCTGTTTTGCCATAAATAAAAATGTTTGAAGGCTGCTCGTTTTTCAAAACAGGCGCAAGAATACTTGCTATTTGTTGAATTTGATTATCTCTGTGTTTTATTTCATTAGGGATGTATGTGCTTTGAAGAACTTTTTTATTAAGAAATAAAGATTCTTTTTCCATATAATTTATGAAATATTTTCCAAGCGATTTTTCCCCCATGAAAATTCCAAAGGAAATGCAGGTTTATAAATATTTTGTATCAGCAGAATATATTATATAAAATAGATTTTTTAGAATAACAAATTCATACCCTCATTTCTTGTGGAAATATTGTTTTAAAAAATCTTTGGTTTTTTATTTAAATATTAAATAATAATTTTTTGGTGATAATTTAAACTTAATTTATTTTTTCTTATTTTATTTGAAAAAAATTATTTTTTATTTTTTTTATTAATTATTTTCAATATTGAAAATAAAAAATTAGATACATTAATATTTAATTATTTAAATATTATTTAAATATAATAATTAAATTGATAATAATTATTTATGGATAATATTTATAGATAACATATTTAATATTAAGTGTATAATTAAAAAATAAGCATTATAAAAAAACCATATTACTTATTAAATAAAAACTAGAAAAAAATATGTATAATTAATATTATGTCATTTTCATATCCCTTCTTCAAATTTATTAATTACTCCATAAGCAATATAGGTGTCTCTCATATTAATTTAAATCGTTATCTATTAAAAAAAAACATTTGAAAATTATTAACTACTATCGAATAACAAAAAACAAAAGGTTTAAAAAACTCTTTCTATTACTAATTTCAAATAAAGGTGAAAAAGTGCTGATACAAAAAAATTTTTTAAAAAAAACAAAAGATTTCGGAATTAATACTTATGAAGCAAAAATATGGACTGCTCTATTATCAAGAGGTGTCAGTACTGCAGGAGAACTAAGCGACATAGCAAATGTACCAAGAAGCAGAAGCTACGACGTACTAGAAAGTCTAGAAAAAAAAGGATTCATTCTTGTAAAATTAGGGAAGCCAATAAAATACCTTGCTGTACCACCTAAAGAAGTGTTAGAAAGAGTAAAGAAAAAAGTACAAGAAGAAACAGATTTTCAAATACAATCCTTGAACGAAATCAAAAAATCAGAAATATTTAATGAATTAAACAAATTACATGATACAGGTATTTCTTTAGTGGATCCGTCTGATTTAACAACTTCTTTTAAAGGCAGAGATAAACTCATGATTCAATTAGAGACGATGATAAAAAGTGCTGAAAAATCAATAATACTTATGTCAACAGAAGAAGGTATTATAAGAAAGATTTCTGGTCTTTCAAAACCTTTGAAAAAAGCACAAAAAAGAGGTGTGCGAATAAAAATAGTTGCACCTTTAACTGACAGAACCAAAGATTCTTTAGAAGAAGCTAAATTTTTTTCAGAAGTAAATTTCTCTGATATAAAAGGAAGGTTTTGCTTAGTCGATAATAAACAAATACTTTTTATGTTATCGGACGACGAAAATACTCACAGTTCTTTTGATGCAGGTGTTTGGGCAGAAACAAATTTGTTTAGTCAAACATTGAACGAATTATTCTTAAAAGCCATAAAAAAAGAATCCTCTGTAATTAGGCACTAATTTTTTTCTTTTTTTGAAAATCAAAAATTTGAAATCATACATTTTTTAAAATCATAGTTTTTATAAAAATAAATGTTTGAAAATTTAAAAATCATTGGAACTTCTCACATATCAAATCAATCAGTTAGACAGATTAAATCAGGTTTTTCGAAATTTAACCCCGATTATGTCGCAGTTGAAATAGATAGGAAAAGGTTTCTCGCTCTTATTTATAAAAAAAATTCGAAACCTTCTTTTAAAAATTTAAAACAAATAGGTTTTTCAGGTTTTTTATTTTTAATAATAGGCGGGTATGTTCAAAAAAAATTAGGATCGATAGTTGGCGTTGAGCCAGGTTCTGATATGAAGACTGCAATTAATCTTGCGAAAGAAAAAAATCTGCCTTTGGTGTTCATTGATCAGGATATAGAAATTACTTTGAAAAGATTTTCAAAAGCATTCACTTTAAAAGAAAAAATAACTCTGTTGAAAGAAATCTTTTTTGGCAGAAAATTAAAATTAAAATTCGATTTGACAAAAGTTCCTGATAAAAAAACAATAAAAACTCTTTTAAATTATTTTAAAACAAATTATCCAGGAATTTTTTCTGTTCTTATAGACGAAAGAAATAAATTCATGGCCAAGAAACTTTTTAAATTCATGAGGGATAAAAAAGAAAAAAGAATTTTGTGCGTTGTTGGGGCTGGTCACGAGGAAGGTTTAAAAAAAGAGATGGAGAAATATTTTTATTCAAACACATCTTTATGAAAAATTATTTAAAACTCAAAACTAATTTTTTAATATATGACTTATTTTTTTAAGTTGAAAAAAAGTTTTGAATTTCAGACCTCTGAGTTGAAACAAATATTTGTATCTTCAATATTATTTGGATTTATTCTTTCATTTAGAAAATGGGGTATAGAATCTTTCGAAGCAGCAACAGGAATAAATAACTGGATTTTTGCTTCAGCAAGTGTGTTCATAGTTATGTTTACACACATCTCAATTCAAAAACTTTATGCTGCAAAAGAAGGATATGTAATTCATTATTCTTGGTGGTTTCAAGGAATTTTAATTGGTTTGTTTATTTCTTTTTTATCTTTTGGATTTATACCTTTTCTGTATCCGGGTACATTGAGATTTGGACACATTAAAACTTTGCGTCTGGGAAAATTTAGGCACGGAACAAATATTAAAGACTTGGCTTTTTCAAGTTTGGCAGGAGTTTTAGCAAACATATTTTTGGCCTTGATTTTCGGTGTTATATATTTGCGTTCTGGAAATCTCTGGATATTGTATTTTATAAAAATAAATTTTATTTACGCGTTTTTTTCTCTGCTTCCTTTACCAAAAATTTCAGGATTAAGATTTGAAGGAGGTACAACCGCCGGGTTTAATATTTTCTTTTTTTCAAGACCGCTTTACATGTTTATTTTTTCAACTCTTTTTGCTTATTCAGCAATTGTTTTTTGGGCTATAACAATTTTAGGAAGTTTAATGGTTTTAATTATTTCACTATTTATAGGTTTGGTTGCAACATATTTTTTTCTTAAAGTGGTTGAAGGATCTTTCTAAAAAATCATGTGAAACTGAATACTGCTTTTTGACCTAAGTATATTGCAAATAGAATTGTTAAGATTTTTGGAGCAAAAAAAGGAATTAGTGCAAGGTATATTCCTGCACCTAAATCTAAAATGCTTGCGAAATCGCCTTTAAAAGTCAAACTTTTTAAAATCAAATAACACGAAAAAATCAAAGCGATTCTCCAAGGTATTAGTGCTTTTGTTAATAGAATCATAGCAACCATTGCCAATATATCAAAAAAACCAAAGATTTTAAATATTAACATTCTTAAAAAGTATTCATTGTAAATTTAAATGTGTTTGTGAAGAATGGTTATGAATAATATTTTTGAAATTTCATTCATGATTTTTGTTGCTGTTGGAATGATGATTTCTTTAATATTCAAAAACGAAATTTTACAAGGAGCAATCATTTTTTTGTTTGGAATTATTTCTATAACATCTTATAGGTTTAAAAGAACGGAAACAAACTTCCATCACTTTTTCTTGGTGGCGGGGTTTTTTATAGGTTATTTAATGGTTGTTGGGCAAGGAAAGAGATTGTTTTTGGGTGGTTTGTTTTTTATGGGTGTTTTTTTAGGATTTTTATTAAGAAAGTTAATAAAAACCCATCTTGAATCATAAATCGCTTGTTTTTCGACGAAAAATGCGAAAGATTTAAATATCGACTTATTTTTATAAAGTTGTTTTTATAGACGGGGGTTAACCTTAATCTATATAGGGGGTGTAATAAAATGGCAGAAAAATGTGCGTCTGTTGGAGTTAAAAAAGAAGTAGGGTGGTTGTACTTTGTTGATAAACAAGGAGATGTTTCTAGAGCAAAAATGTCTAGGGGTGGCGGAAAAAAAGGAAAACAACCTACAGAGAAAGTAAAAAAAGTTGGTGTCAAAAAACAGGCGGGTTATCTTTATTTTGTTGACAAGAAAGGCGATGTTTCTAGAGCCAAGATGGCAAGAGGAAGAAGATAATTTTTTTATTTTTTTATTTTTTCCCAAATCATTTCTGATTCTTTGTGTGGTTTAATTTTAGTCAAAACAATTATAAATGTTTTTTAAATAACCTTTGATAGAATGCTGAAAAATTTTAAGCCAAGAATTTATCAACAGACAATATTTAATACTTCTATTAATAAAAATTGTTTGGTTGTGTTACCTACTGGTTTGGGAAAAACAGCCATTGCAACCCTTCTAATATCCTACAGATTGGTCCATTATCCAAAATCTAAGGCAGTAGTATTGGCACCGACAAAGCCTTTGGCTGAGCAACACATTAGTACTTTCAAAAAACATTTGGATATTGATAAAGAGAAAATAGTTTTATTCACTGGTTTTGTTAAACCAGCGATGAGAGCAGAATTATGGGATTCTGCAAGGTTAATTGTTACAACACCACAAGGATTTGAAAATGATTTGATAGCGAACAACATATCTTTAAAAGACGTTAGTTTGTTGGTTGTTGATGAAGCACACAGGGCAGTTAAAAACTATGCATATGTTTTCGTGGCAAAAAAATATCACGCAGAGGCAAATCATCCGAGAATTTTGGCTTTAACAGCATCTCCGGGTTCGGAATTTTCAAAAATAGAAGAAGTCTGTAGAAATTTAAGCATAGAAGATATAGAGATTAAGACGGAAAAAGATCCAGATATTAAATCTTTTGTGCAAGAAGTAGATATTAAATGGATTGAAGTTAAATTTCCGGAAGAGTTTGAATATTTAAGAAATTGTTTGATGTTTGCTTTAAAGAAAAAACTCTTAGAGGTTAAAAATTTAGGCTATTTAGAAGGAAGACCTTCAAATCATTCAAAAAAGTCTTTATTGATTTTACAAGCAAATCTTCGTGGTAGAATTTCGTCAGGCGAAAAAGATTTTTCGATTCTTAAGTCTATAAGTCTGCTTGCAGAAGTTATGAAGATTCAGCACGCATTAGAATTGTTAGAAACACAAGGTTTAGGATCTTTAGAAAAATATTTTGAAAAGTTGATTTCTCAAGCAAAAACCAGTACAGTCAAGGCTGTAAAAAATCTTGTCGGAGATGAAAATTTTAAAAAGGCAAATTCAAAATTAAGTAAATTGTTGGATAGGGGTTTAGAGCATCCGAAACTTAAAAAACTGAAGCAAACAGTAAAGAATGAACTTTTGTTGAAGGAAAATGCCAAAATAATAATTTTTACTCAGTATAGAAGTAGCTCTTTAAAAATAAAACAAGTTTTAGATGAATTGCCTTTAAAAAGCGAAATATTCATAGGACAATCAAATAAAGAGCAAAAAGGTCTGAGCCAAAAAGAACAGAAGCAAAAAATAGAATCATTTTCAAAAGGCGAATTTAATTGTTTGATAAGTACGTCTGTTGGAGAGGAAGGGTTAGATATATTTCAAGTGGATTCAGTAATTTTTTATGAACCAATACCATCTGCGATAAGAAGCATTCAAAGAAGAGGAAGAACAGGAAGATTATCAAAAGGTAAAGTGTTCATTTTAACAACAAAAAAAACAAGAGACGAAGCATATCGTTGGGCTGCTCACCACAAAGAAAAAAGAATGTTCCGTAATTTAGAGGTTCTTAAAAAAAACTTTAAGAAAATAGATTTTCAGCAAAAAGAGTTGAAAACTTTCATACCAAAGACAAATATGGACATAGTGGCAGATTATAGGGAAAAAGGTTCTTCTGTTTTGAAACATTTAGTGAATGAAGGAGTTTCAATCAAATTAAAAAATCTTGAAATAGGAGATTATCTTTTAAGTGAAGATGTGGTTTTGGAGTATAAAACAAAGAAAGATTTTGTTGATTCAATAATTGATGGGCGATTATTAAAACAGGTGCGGGAATTAACAAAATATCTTAAACCTTTGATGATAGTTGAGGGAGAGGAAGATATTTACTCTCAGAGAAACATCCATCCGAACGCCATTAGAGGTATGCTTTCAACAATTGCTGTTTCTTATAGAGTTCCGATAATTTATTCTAAAAATTCTAATGATACAGCTGCAATAATTCGTTTAATTGTAAAAAGAGAGCAAAATCCTGATAAGCAAAAATTTCAGAGACATACTATTAAGCCATTAACTTTGAAAGAACAGCAAGAATTTGTTATAAGTTCTTTGCCAGGAATAGGTATTAGTTTGGCAAGACCTTTGCTTAAAAAATTTGGTTCAGTAAAAAAAATCATTAATGCAACAGAAGAAGCTCTTAAAAAAGTTGATCTTATAGGTCCGAAAAAAGCTAAGAAAATTAAAGAATTAACAGATTCGAACTACCAAGAAGCAAGTTAATCATCGAATACAATCAAAGACTCTGTGCTAGAAATCCCTTCTAAAATTAGAAGCTTATTCTGAATAAATTTTTTCATTTCAGTTCTATCTTCAACAACTATTTTCGCAATTATATCATATCTTCCATAAACTTCATGTATTTTTTCAACTTCTTCGAAGGTTCTCAGTTTGGAACTCACTATTTTGAGTTTTCCATGCATTGTTTTAATCAGCATATAATTTATTTCCATTTTTTAAAAGGATTTCAGTATTTTTATTCTTTTTTTAATCGGAGGGTGTGTTGAAAGTAAATTAACAAACGCACCACGGTGAAAAGGATTAACTATGAATAAAGAAGATGTGCTTTCATTTCCTAGTTTCAATTGCTTTCTTTTGGAATAATAATCTAATTTTTCAAGAGCACTCGCAAGTCCATTTCCTGTATGAAGAATTTTTGCGGCTTTTTCATCAGCTAAAAATTCTCTAGATCTAGATATGGCCATTTGAATAACCATCGCAAGCAAAGGCATAACTATTGCTAAAATTAATATTTCAAATAAGTTGCTGTTTCTGTCTCTACCTCCAAATCCTCCGAAAATAGTGGCAAAACGAGTCATCATGGCTATATAACTTATAACTCCAACAATGCTTGCAGTAACTGTTTGAACAAGTGTATCGCGATTTTTTATGTGGCTTAGCTCATGTGCTATAACTCCTTTTAATTCTTCTTTTTTTAAAATAGAAAGTATTCCTTCTGTGAAAGCTATTGCTGAATGCTCAGGATTTCTTCCTGTAGCAAACGCGTTAGGACTTTGACTCGGCACAACATAGATTTTAGGCATAGGAATTTTAGCCAAATTAACAACCTGACTTACTATTTTAAACAATTCTTTGTTATCTTTTTTTTGAATTTCATCAGCTTTATACATCTTCAAAACAATTTTGTCAGACCAGAAATATGCTCCGAAGTTCATTAAGATAGAAAATGCGAATGCAATAGTTAAACCTCCTAGACCGCCAACAAACGAACCAACAAGCAATAACAAAAATGTCAGAATAACTAAAAAAAACATTGTTTTTAATTGGTTTTTCATATATTCAAGGAACAGTAGTTTGTTTTAAAAATGTTTTCACATTAAAAATATAAATGATGTTGATTTATTATATTAACATCATTTAATTATTTGCAGGTAATATGATATAAATGTGTGTAATATGATGGAAATTTTGTAAAATGTTTATAAGCAAAACACTTAAATTCTATAAGCGAGAGGATGTTAGAGCAGAGATAGTTCGAGTTGCAGAAGATAGAGAAGTGGCCATAAAATATGGCGACAGGGGTTTTGGAAAAAGACCCGATGTTCTTAGATATGAATCCGATGTTCTGGAATACGCAAAGAAAGGGGCAACATCATTTCATTGTTCAGAAGAAAGATGGAATAATCCACTACAATTAACACCTGGCAAGAGACCATCAGAAATGAATAATTTAAGAAGCGGATGGGATCTCATATTAGATATAGATTGTAAGTTTTTAGAATATTCAAAAATAGCTGCATTCTACACTGTTAAGGCTTTAAAGCATTTTGGATTAAAATCTATAACTTGTAAGTTTTCAGGAAACAAAGGTTTTCACATAGCTGTTCCATTCGAATCATTTCCTAAAACCATAGGTGGAACGTTGTCAAAAGAATTATTTCCTGAGGCACCGAGGAGAATAGCCACATATATAAAACACATAATCAAAAATTTAGTTAGCGAAGCAGTTCTTAAATTAGAAAAAAATAACTTTGAATCAATAGTTAAAAAAACAGGTCAAAAAGCTTTAGACATTATTAGAAAAGAAAAGAATAGTTTAGGCGATGAAGAGGAAAAATTGAATGCAGAACCTTTTCTGGATATAGATACAATACTTATTTCTTCAAGGCATTTATTTAGAATGCCATATTCTTTTCATGAAAAATCTCAATTAGTTTCGGTGCCGATAAATATTGATAAAATATTGTCGTTTAAAAAAGAACAGGCCAAACCAGAAAATGTCTTGATAAAAAACAAATTCTTATCAAGAAAATCAACATCTAATGAAGCGAACAAATTATTGTTACAAGCATTTGATTTTGAAGTTAATATTGAAGAACAAAAAGAAAGAAAAGAAAGGTCTTATGAGGAGATTAAAGATGCTTTATCCGAAGAATTATTTCCTCCATGTATTAAAGCAATTCTAAAGGGTTTGCAGGACGGTAGAAAAAGATCGGTTTTTATACTTTCAAATTTCTTATTAAATACTGGGTGGAACAAAAAGCAAATAGAAGATAGAATGGATGAATGGAACAAAAACAACCGGGTGGCTTTAAAGCAAGTTTATATTATTGGTCAGCTTAGTTATGGCAATAGAAGAAAAGAAAAAATACCTCCTCCAAATTGCGATAATAAAGCATATTACAAAGGGTTGCAGGTTTGCAAACCGGATTCATTATGTTCTAAAATAAGAAATCCTTTACAATATACAAGAATAAAAGCTAAAAGAAATTCTAAGACGTAACATTTATAAACAAATTGCGATTTCAAACAGAAGTTCAATTTTTTAAAAAATTTGGATTTATAAAAAAGCCTGAAAAAGAATCTTTTTTCAGTACACAAGATGGTTTCTAAAAAAGATTCAGTTTTCAGTTTAAATTTGTGAGTTGAATACTCTAAATGCCTACAATAAGAAGACCTAGAAAGGGAAGCATGCAGTTTTGGCCTAGAAAAAAGGCTAAAAAAATGACTGCAAGAGTAAGATCTTGGATTAAGCAAAAAGAACCCAAACTTTCTGGGTTTGTTGCTTATAAAGTCGGTATGACTCATGTGGCAAGATTGAATGATGATAAAAATTCTCATTTAAAAGGAGAAGAACTATCAGTTCCAGTAACGATTGTTGAATGTCCACCAATGAGATTATTTTCTGCAAGATTTTATAAGAAAATAGGTGTAAAGTTACAGATAAATAAAGAGGTTTTTTTTAAAGCAGAAAAAAATTTGACGAGAAAAATAAAATTTTCAAAGAGTAAAGAATCATTAGAAAATATTGCTGTGAGTGAGTTTGATAAAATAACTGTTTTAGTGTGCACTCAACCACAAAAAGCTGGTTTTGGAAAGAAAAAACCGGAAATTGTAGAATTGGCTCTTGGTGGTTCTAATTCTGAGAAATTGGATTTCATAAAACAAAATCACGATAAAGAGATAAATTTGAGAAGTGTTTTTGATGAGAATCAAATGGTTGATATTCACGCTGTTACAAAAGGGAAGGGATTTCAAGGTGCTGTAAAGAGATTCGGTATTTCTTTGAGAAGTCATAAATCAGAGAAAGGAATTAGAACTCCTGGTTCTTTAGGTCCATGGGTTAGACAACAGCACATATCGTGGAGAGTTGCCCATGCTGGTCAAACGGGATTTCATCAAAGAACTGAGTACAATAAACAAATATTGTTGATTTCAGATGACTTACTTAGTTTCGGAAAAGGTTTTCACAAATATGGATCTTTAAAATCAACATTCATGATTCTGCATGGTTCTGTACTTGGACCTAAAAAAAGAACTTTGATATTAACAAAAGCATTTAGAGAAAAATCTAAAAAACACAAATTAATTACAATATGAAACTAAAAATATTAAATTTAAATAATACTGAAACAAAATCAGTTGATTTACCTAATCAGTTTTTTGAACCAGTAAGAACAGATTTAATTCATAGAGCTTTTTTGATAACTCAGTCAAACAAAAAACAACCATATGGTTCTGATCCTGAAGCGGGGAAAAAATATTCTTCAGAATTATCTAGAAGAAGAAAAAAATATAGGGGTTCATATGGTCAAGGAATATCTCGAGTTCCAAGAAAAATATTATCTAGTAGAGGAACAAGATTCTCATGGGTTGGAGCAACAATGCCTGGTACTGTAGGAGGAAGAAGAGCTCATCCACCAAAAGTAGAGAAAAAACTATCTGATAAAATAAACATTAAAGAAAGAAGAAAAGCCATAAGATCTGCAATGGCCGCAACAATTGATGAAAAATTTGTTAAAGCAAGAGGCCATTTTATTCCTGTTAATTATCCTTTTGTTTTAACTGATAAAATAGGTGAAATAAACAAAACAAAAAAATTAAAACAAGTGCTGATTAAATTAGGATTTGAAAAAGAATTGATTAGGTCTGATGAAAAAGGATCTGTAGGTTTACTTTTAGTATGTGTCGAAAAAGAAGAGAACACTCTAAAAAAAGCGATTAATAATCTTAATGGTTTTGAAGTTGTGAATGTAAAAAAATTAGGTGTTGAACAATTAGCACCTGGTGGTGTACCAGGAAGATTAACTGTTTTTACTGAAATGGCTTTTTTAAAATTAAAAAATGAAAAATTATTTACGCAAAATTATGTGTTTTCAGAGAAACAAAATTAAAAAATGAGTTTAATAAAATATCCTTTATCGACAGAGAAATCAATAAGATTGATGGAATTAGAGAACAAATTAATTTTTATAGTTGACAGGAATTCAAACAAAAAAGAAATTAAAAAAGAATTAGAGAAAACATATGATGTGAAAATTAAAAAAATAAACACACTCATAACTCCTGCAGGGAAAAAAAAAGCATATATAACTTTTTCAGACGAAACTCCTGCTATTGATTTGGCAACAAAATTAGGTATAATGTAAAAATGGGAAAAAATCTTATTCAACAAAAAAGAGGAAAAGGAAGTCCTACTTACAAGGTTAATAGTTTTCAATATTTGGGAAAAGCATCGCAATTATCGCAAGCTAAAGGAAAGGTTATAGACATACAAAACTCCACAGGTCATTCTGCACCATTATTATTGGTAAAGTATGAAAACAGAGAAAAAAAGTTGGTGATAGGTGTAGAAGGAATCAGAGTGGGAGATATTCTTGAAAAAGGAGAAAAGGCGAAGCTGAAAACAGGAAATAGCATTGTCTTGAAGGAAATACCTGTAGGAACTCCAATATGTAATATTGAAGGAATACCTGGCGATGGCGGAAAGTTTGCTCGCACTTCAGGTTCAGTTGCAAGAATAGTTGGAAAAACAAAAAATGGAATATTAGTTAAGTTTCCTTCAAACAAACAAAAAGAATTAAATCCAAAATGCTATGCTTCTATTGGAATTGTTGCTGGTGGTGGTAGAACTGAAAAACCATTTTTAAAAGCAGGAAATAAAATGAAATCCATGAAAGCTAAAGGAAAATATTGGCCAATTGTGTCAGGGGCATCTATGAACGCAGTAGATCATCCTTTGGGTGGTGCTAGATCATCTAGAAAAGGAAGACCTACAATTGCACCTAAAAATGCACCTCCGGGAAGGAAAATCGGTATGATAAGGCCTAGACAAACAGGTAGAAATAGGTGATTTTATGGTAAAAGAATTTTTATATAAAGGAAAAAATTTGGAAGAACTAAAAAACATGTCTCTAAAGGAATTATCTGAAATAGTTCCATCAAAACAAAGAAGAAAAATAAAAAGGGGTTTTTCTGATGAAGAAAAAAAATTAGTTGAGAAAATTAAAATGAAAGACAGGGTAAAAACACATTTAAGAACTATGTTAATACTTCCTGAAATGGTTGGGAGAACAATACTTATTCATAATGGAAAAGAATTCAAACAAATAATTATTCAACCAGAAATGATAGGTCATTACTTTGGAGAATTTTCTTTAACAAGAAAAAGATCAGAACATAGTGCTCCAGGAGTTGGAGCAACAAGATCAAGTTCGGCATTATCTGTTAGGTAAAATGGCATATAAATATTCATATCAAGGAGACGAGGAAAGCATAGCAAAAGCTGTTTTGTTAGATGCTCCTATTTCAACAAAACATTCGATAGAGATATGTTCAAGAATAAGAAATAAAAAAATAGACTTTGCAAAGAATTATTTAGAATCAGTAATCGAGAAAAAAGCAGTTGTTAGATTTTCAAGATTTACAGAAGGTGCAGGTCATAAAACTGCGATGGGTCCTGGTAAATACCCTTTAAAAGCAGCAGGAATAATTTTGAAAGTTATTAAATCTGCTGAGTCAAATGCTTCGGATAAAGGTTTAAGTAAAGATCTTATAATAAAACACGCTTCTGCACAGAGAGCATCAACCCCTTGGAGACATGGTAGACTTAGAAGAAGAAAAATGAAGAGAACACATATTGAATTAGTAATTAAAGAAATCACACAAAAAATTAAACAAGAAAATAAAACTAAAGAGGATGTTAAGAAAAGAAATAATTCGAATAAGAAAAATTTCAAAGAAGGTTTAAATTGATAGAAAGAAAATTTGTTGCAAATAATATGAATGAATTCAGAATAAAAGAATTTGTTAAAAAAACTCTTGGAAGAGTTGGTTTAAGTGAAGTTAAACTAAAAAAGACACCTCTCGGAGAAAAGATAATTATATCCACATCTCGTCCAGGATTGGTTGTTGGTCGTTCAGGAGCAAATATATCTGCACTAACAGTTAAATTGAAAGAAGAATTTTCTCTAGAAAATCCCCAAATAGAAATAGAAGAAATCACTGAGATAGGTTTAGATGCAAATATTATTGCAGAACTAATAGGTGGTTCATTAGAAAGATTTGGTTCTTCAAGATTCAAAGGAATAGGATATAGGGCGATTAGTGATGTAATTAATTCAGGAGCAATAGGGGTTGAAATAATTATATCTGGTAAAATTCCTGGTTCTAGAGCAAAAAATTGGAGATTTTATAAAGGTTATTTGAAGAAATGTGGAGAAATATCTATTTCAGGCGTACAAAAAGCATATTCGATAGCAAAACTAAAAACAGGTATAGTTGGAATTAAAGTTAGTATTATGCCTTCAACAATTAAACTTCCAGACAACATAAGTTTAAATTCAGAATTACAGGAAATAATTGAAGAAGTTGAAAACAAAGAATCAGAAAAAATTAACGAAGAAATCGTTGAAAAATTAAATGATGAAAATTCTTCAAAAGAAGTGATTAAGAAAACAGAGATAAAGGTTAATAAGGATAAAATTGTTAAG
>NZBB01000018.1 GCA_002686295.1 Candidatus Woesearchaeota archaeon | reverse complement strand
TTTATTTTTTTCAAAATGTTTTTAATAACATTCAACCAGCTTTTGTTATCTGATATTTTTAGATCTTTTATCTCTTTTCTTATAACTCCCATATCTGCAACTATTATTGAACCTGTGCTTGCATTGTTTACTGAGTGGATTGTTTCGCCAATGTTTGTTAACTCTTTAATTGGCTGAACGTTTATACTGTCAAGTTTCAATCCCATGTTCATAAAGTGTTGATACAATGATTGATAGCTTTGTTCTAGTGTTATGTATAATCCTGTTTTGCCATTTAGTGCTTCATTGTATAAAACATTGAATGTTGCTGATGACTTCATAGAACCAGCTGTTCCACTCATAAGAACAACATGTTTTTTAGGTACTCCGCCTTGTATTGCTTCATCAAATCCATTTATGTAAGTTTTTATTCTTTCTATTTCTCCTTCCATTATTGTTCACCTCTTTTCATATGCTATATCATTTATTTTTCCATGTTTTGTGGTTATTAAAACATTGTTATCCATCATTGTACATCCGACAATAACTCCACTAGTTTCATATTGAAATATTTTTTTACCAGTTGTTTCTCCTGGGTCTGAAGTAATTACATCTGAGTATGATCCTGTTTGTTGCATTACACCGGATAATCCTGGTATGTAGTCAAACACGTAATTTCCTTTTGCATCGAGTACGTAAAGGTTATGGTCATAAGAACCAGCTATTATTTCAAGTTTTCCATCATTGTTAATGTCAGTTATTATTACTGGTGCTACAATCCAGAAATCTGTTTCATAAGACCAAATTTTTTTCCCATAAGAATCAATTGCATAAATGTTGTTATCACATGAGCCAAAAACAATTTCAAGTTTCTTGTCTTTGTTAATATCTGCAATAGCTACTTCAGAGTATATTGAACCTTCTGTTTTGAATTTCCATATAAGTGCTCCTTCTTCATCAAATGCATAAAGATATTGATCTAATGAACCAATTATTATGAAGTTTTCTTCTCCTCCTTGAATTTTTCCTATTGTTGCTTTGGCTGTTATTTTTGCATTTGTTTTGAAATCCCAGATTCTTTCCCCTGTCTGTGTTATGCAGTGTATTGTTCCGTTGTTAGTTCCAAATATTATTTTATTGTTCAGAATTGTGGGAGTTGATTCTATTCCTTCATCAACTTCGAATTTATTTATCAGCTCTCCACGAGAACTTATTATGTAAAGATTCTTGTCTCCCGAGCCAAAAATTATTTCTGGTCTTCCATCTTGGTTTAGGTCTTTTATTGTTATTCCTCCTCTTACCGAGCCTTCTGTTTTATACTTCCAAATAATTTTTCCTTCAGAGTTTAAAGCATACACAAACCCCATTTCTGTTCCAAATAACACTTCTTTTTTTCCGTCGTTGTTGATGTCTTGTATTGTTGGATTGGTTTCTATACTGTTGGCTGTTTCTGTGTCCATAAACATCATTTCTAATTGATTAACTTGTTCTTGCGCGTCAAAAACCCATTTAACGCTTGAATCAGTATTTAGAGCATATACTTTTCCATCATTGGTTCCAAACACAATGTTTTTTTGTGATGAATTATCAAAAGAAGTTATTGTTGGTTTGGCAAGCAGAGTACTTCTAGCATCAAAATTCCATTTTTCAACTAACTGACCTCTTTTTTTAAAATTAAACATTTAATTATATTTTGTTGTTGAGTTTTAAAAAATTTTTGTTTTTTCAGATTTTTTTTCGAGATTTTTATTAGTGTTTTTTTAGTATTCATTGGTGTTTATTATTCAAATAATTTTTCATTACCGTCATTTTTTTCAATAAAATTTAAATACCTTCTCTTTTAATAAAACTTTTATGGATGAAAATCTTTTAGCACAGGTTAAGAGTCTTCTGTCTCAAAATTACTCTCCTGATGAAGTTAAGTCTCGACTTACAAAGCAGGGTTTGCATGAATTAAATGCTGAACAATTAGTTGCTAAAGCAGTATCTCAATTAAAAATTGTGAGAGAGGATTCAGATAAATCTTTTGTTAAGAAGCTTGTGTGGAAAGAGGTTCTTGACAGGGTTGGTTATGGTTTTGTCTCTAATCCTTTTGTTAATATTCTATTTTCTCTTTCAGGAGCGTCATATTTCACTATTGGTTTAGTTAATGGTTTAAGAATGATTTTTTCAATGATTTATTCTTCTTTTTTGAAAGAATTCTCTAAGGTTCAGAAGCTTAGCAAGAATTTTATCAGTAATGCAGGAATTCTTTATGGGTTTTCTTTCTTGGTGATGTCTTTCGCAGTTGTTTTGAAATCACCATTTATTTACACTTTAGCGTTTCTTATTGGTGGCTTAGGAGTGGTTGCACATGGAGAGTTGTATTCTAACTTTTTGAAGTCCAATATTAAGAGAGAGCACAGAGCTGGTTTGGCTAAGATTTCAAAGTATGGAATTTTGATAACAATTGTTTCTTTGCTATTCTCAGGCTATGTGATTGAATTCTTTTCAATTAAGGGTAAAGAGGTTGCTTTTTCTTTGTTTGGCTCTTCTTTTAATTTTAATGTTTATGGTTATCTTATATCTTTTGAGGTTACTGCTTTTGCGTTTATATTTTCTGGTCTATTATTTTCTTATGTTAAACAGAAAAAGCCTGTTATTCAGAAGACCATGAGTTCTTTTATCAGAGATTTTTTTGCCAGTATTAAAGTTCACAAACACTTATTTTTTAAAAATAAAGCAGTTCTTTTGCTTGGAATAAGTTCTTTAATAATGGGTTTAGTACAGACACTTGGTAATTCTTTCTACGGAATATTCATATACAATACTTTTGAAAAACATTTTTTTGGCGGTTTTCTAAACGTGGCTGTTGTTTTTTCTGTTGCAGCAGTTTGTTCTTTATTTGGTCCTTGGTTTACAAGAACTCTTCATAGACATTTAGGAATTTCTCCTATGCTTGTGTTCGGAACTTTGCTTTCTGCTATGCTTCCTTTATCCTTGGCTTATAATCCGAACTTTGTAGTTGTTATCATGGCTTCTGCTTTCTCGATTATAGGTGCTTCAATTCTTGGTATGGCTCAAAGTTTTTTTGCCAAAAAGCTTTTTTCAGAAGAGCAGAGAAAAACTTATTTTTCTTTTATAGGGGTTATACTTGCTTTTCCTTTACTTTTTTTGATTCCTTTAGGAGCATTTTTTGCTCAACAGAGCATCGTGTTTTTGTTTAAGATAATAATATTGTTGTTAGTGTTTGTTGTTGCCCCAATATACTTGGCTATTGTTATTTTGTATGAAAGAAAGAGTTTTATTTCTTAAGCTTTAGTTTTGTGATTCTTTGAAGAACGGTTTTTTTTGATTCTTTGCTTAATTTTATATCAAAGTTGTTTTTAACTGTTTGTTCTTGAAAATAATCAATTGTTCTTAATGTGTTCTCTAGTTCTTTGATTGCGCCATATATTTGATGTTGTCTTGAAAGATCTATATCTTCCTTTCCGTTTTGTAATGTGTTTAATAGGTTGTATCTTCTTTTTTCAAAATTCTTTTTAAATTCCCAGAGATTCATTTTCTTATTTTTGAAATAAAGTATTCTAAACAATCTGTGCCGTCAAACACTGCTTTTTTTCTGAAATTTGACGAACCAAATATTAGCTCTAATCCCTCATCCCCTATTAAGGTGTTACAAACAGGACAAACTCTCTTTTTGTTTTTAAATCTTTCCAATTTGTTTTCTATGGTTGTTTTTATGGTTCCATCCTTCAAATTAGTCATTAGTATTTCTAACTCTTCTATGCTTAAGTTCTCAATTAGTTTAATTAGTTCCATTTTTTAGCTCTTTGATTTTTTCGAAAAAAGTTCCTTTATCAAGAAATGGCTTTAGTTCTGATATTATTTGTGTGAAGTGGTCGTTGTGGCTTTTTATTCCTTCTTCTATCTCTGTAATTGTGTGTGTCCAGCAAATGATTTTTTTCCCCTCTCCATCCAAGTCTTTTAGTTCTTGATTGCTGTACTTTTCTCTTATTTGTGTTAGGTTTTCTGTTGTTGTTATTATTAACAGTTCTATGATGTTGTGGTTTAGCTTTATAATCATTATGGCTTTTGATTTCTTGACAATTTCTTCGTTTAGTATGATGAATTTTTCAAGTAGGTAGATGTCTTCTTTTTTCTCGCACAGGCAGTTCGCATTCAGAATTGCTTCTTGAAAATAGTCTGGTTTCAAGTTTTTTTTCATGGAAAACTTTTTTGATATAACCATTATTTCAGAAACTTTTTTGTTTATTGAGAATAGTGTTTTTGGTTTTCCTGGTTGGTGATTGTTGATTTTTCTTTCTTTTTTTACCAGTCCGTATGCTTCTAATAGTTTTAGTTGTTGGCTTATGTTTGCTATGCTTGTGTTTGTTTTTTTTGCTAGTTCTGTTGGTGTTTGTTCTTTCTCAGATAGCTCTTTTATTAGGTTCCATTTAGTGTCTGTTAGTATAGATGAATAATCCATGTATAGTTGTATTATCGGAGCAATATATAAATATTTTCATTTTAATAAGTTAAGTAAATTAGTTAATAACTAAATTAATTAAACTCATTGGTGTCGAAAGTTATTAAAATATCCTCTTTAATTAAATATAAAAGATAGTTTTAGCTATATTTTTTATAAAAAAAGAGGTAGAATGAAGATATTGATGCTTGGGTGGGAATTTCCGCCAGTATATTCAGGAGGTTTAGGAACTGCTTGTTATGGATTAACAAAAGGGTTGAGCAAAACAGACGTAGAAGTAACATTTGTAATGCCGACAGGTCCAGATAATATAAAGGGAGAATTCGTTAATTTAATAGTTGCCGATAAGCTGTTGAAAAAATTGAATGTGAAAAAAGTCGAAACAATACTGACACCTTACTTAAGCTCTGAAGCATATAAAGATGAATATTTGCGAATAATGAAAAAAGGCAATGAAGGAATATTATACGGCAGAGATCTTTTCGAAGAAGTTTTGAGATACAGTGAGAGAGTAAAACTAATATCAATGGATGAAGAGTTTGATGTTATTCATGCACATGACTGGATGACTTACAAAGCAGGCATTAAAGCAAAGAACGCAACTGGTAAACCACTAGTAGTTCATATACATGCAACAGAGTTTGATAGAACAGGAGGAAATAATCTAAATCAACAAGTTTATGACTTAGAAAGAGAAGGTTTTCATACCGCAGATAAGATAATCGCTGTAAGCAATTACACAAAGAGCATAGTTGTTAGGCATTATGGTATAAAACCAGATAAAGTTGTAGTTGTTCATAACGCTGTCGAGTTTAATGAAAAAGTAGTATATAATATAAAAAAAACAGACAAAGTAGTGTTGTTTCTTGGACGCATAACATTGCAGAAAGGACCAGATTATTTTTTAGAAGCTGCTCGTAAAGTTCTTAAGAAAGATTCAAATATAAAATTTGTATTTGCAGGTAGTGGAGATATGGAAACAAGAATGATTGAAAGAGCTGCAGAAATGGGAATATCAAAAAAAGTGTTGTTTGCAGGATTTTTGAAAGGAAAAGATGTGAATAAGGCGTATCAGATGGCAGACGTATATGTTATGCCTTCAGTAAGCGAACCATTTGGAATAACACCGCTGGAAGCAATGAGATCAGGAACACCAGTAATAATTTCAAAGCAATCAGGAGTTAGTGAAGTAATTAATCATGTGTTAAAAGTTGATTTCTGGGATGTAAACGATATAGCAAGTAAGATATTGGCAGTGATAAATTATCGTACATTAACACACGAGCTTAAACATCATGGTTCATTAGAAGTGTTAAAGTTTGATTGGAAGATTCCCGCAAAGAAATGTGCTAAAGTGTATGAGGGTGTGGCAAAATGAAAGTGTGCCTATATTTTCAAGTACATCAACCTCACAGATTAAAAAAATATGGTGTATTTGACATAGGCCAGAATTCAAACTATTTTGATGAGGAAAAAAATAGAGAGATAATGAAAAAAGTCGCTAATAAATGTTATCTGCCTACAAACAAACTTTTATTGGAATTAATAAAAAAATATGATGGAGATTTTAAAGTTTCATTCAGCATAACAGGAACTGCAATAGAACAGTTTGAGAAATATTCTCCTGAAGTTCTTGAATTGTTTAAAGATTTAGCTGCAACAGGAAAAGTTGAATTTTTATCTGAAACCTATTATCATTCTCTTTCGTATATGTTTTCAAAAGAAGAGTTTGAAGCTCAAGTAATGATGCATCAGAAAAAGATTAAAGAATTATTCAATCAAGAGCCAAAGATTTTTAGGAATACAGAGTTGATATTCAATAATGAGTTAGCAAACTTTATAGAGGGTTTTGGATATAAAGGAATACTAGCTGAAGGAGCAGACCATATTCTCGGTTGGAAATCACCAAATTATATTTACAAAGCCAAAACAACTAACAAATTGAAGCTATTGTTGAAAAACTACAAGCTTAGTGATGATATAGCTTTTCGCTTTAGTCAGCAAAGTTGGAAAGACCATCCATTAACCGTTGAGAAATTTGCTAACTGGATAAGTGAAAGTCCTGGAGAAACAATCAATCTTTTCATGGATTATGAAACTTTTGGAGAACATCAATGGGAAGAAACTGGAATATTTGAATTCTTAAAGAAAATGCCTGAAGAGTTGATAAACAGAGGAATAAAATTTGTGAACCCTTCAGAACTTTTAGCAATCGAGACAAAGGATGAACTGGATATGCATAGCTTTGTTTCATGGGCAGATGTTGAAAGAGATTTAAGTGCTTGGTTGGGGAATAAGATACAAAAATCTGCTATTGGAGAGTTGTATGAAATGGAGCAAAAAATTAAACTTTTGAAGGATAAAGAGTTGTTGGAGGTTTGGAGAAAACTGACAACCTCAGACCATTTCTATTATATGTGTACAAAGTGGTTTAATGACGGTGATGTTCATAAGTATTTCAATCCTTATGATTCTCCATATGAAGCTTTTATAGCGTTTATGAATATATTGAATGATATGGCTCAAAGAATAACCAATACTAATAATACTCATAATGTCAATAATACGATGAATATAAAAACTGATGAAAGTTATAAAACAATAACGAGTAAGACTAAAATGAAATTATCAGAAACTCCAAGTCAAATATTAAAATAATATTAAAATAATGTTAGAATAATTTATTAGAAAAAGAGTTAGGTGAGAAATTGGACATACCAAAACATAAAAGGTTCTTTGCAATAAATGGTAGAAAAGCAGAAAGATTGTCAGACTTAAAAAACCTAGTTTTAAATATGTCTAATAAAGATTTTAAGCATCACTTAAAGGGCAATGATTTCTCTAATTGGATAAAACATATTTTGCACAAAGATAAATTGGCAGACGAAATAAATAATATTAATTCAAAAGAAAAAATGATTGATTTAATTGAAAAACATGAAAAAGAAGATGAAAATAATACTCAAGAACCATTAAAATATCATATAACAAGACAGTTCATATACGGATTGTTATTAGGTATGTTTGTAGGAATATTAATAAGCGAGTTGATAGGATGAAACCAGAAGCAGATTACTTGTTTGAAGCATCATGGGAAGTATGCAATAAAGTTGGCGGAATATACACTGTTGTTAAAAGTAAAGCTTATGCCATGAAAGAAATATACAAAAACTATTTTTTAATAGGCCCATACTTTGAAGATAAAGCAGTTGTAGAGCTTTCTGAGAAAAAACCTCCTGCTGAACTCAAGAAAATATTTAACTTAATGAAAGAAATGGATTTGCCGTGTCACTACGGAAAATGGAATATAGATGGTTCACCAAATACAATACTTATCGATTTCAAATCATTAATTCCGCACAAGAATGAAATAAAAGGAGAGTTGTGGAATTCTCACAAAATAGATTCATTGAACTCAAAATGGGACTTTGAAGAACCAATGCTTTGGAGTTGGGCAGTTGGAATGATGATGTGTGCTATAGAAAAAAATATTTCTGGAAAAGCAGTTGGTCATTTTCATGAATGGTTGGCCGGATTCGCAATTTTATACTTAAAGAATTGTGGTTCAAAATTCAAAACTGTTTTCACAACTCATGCAACTATGCTCGGAAGAACAATGGCCGGTTCAGGTGAAAATCTCTATAAAATACTTGATAATATAAATCCAGAGGAACGAGCATATCACTATAAAATGCAGGATAAGTTCCACGTTGAAAGAGTTGCAGCTAATTCTGCAGATGTTTTCACGACAGTTTCAGAGATAACAGCTATTGAAGCTGAGAAAATTCTCGGAAGAAAACCAGAAGTAATATTAAACAACGGTTTAACGATTAGAAAATTTCCAACTATAGAAGAAACATCTGTTAAACACCTTGTTTCAAGAGAACAAATAAGACAGTTTTTAACATTTTATTTTTTTCCATATTATACTTTTGAGTTGGAGCATAACTTAATATACTTCATTGTTGGAAGGTATGAATTCAAGAATAAAGGAATGGATACATTAATCAATGCTTTAGGTAAGTTGAACGACTCATTGAAGAAAAAGAACTCTAAAAGAACAATCTCAGTATTTTTTTGGATTCCAATGGAGAATGACGGCATCAACATGGAAATATTAGAGAATAAAAACTACTATATGCACATAAAAAATTATGTTGATTTTCAATCTGAAAACATACTTAAGAAAATAGTTATGGATATAGTTAAATCAAAAACACCAAATGTTAATAGTTTATTCACAAAAGAATTTTTGAAAGATTTAGAGAAAGATATGATTGTATTCAAGAGAACAGGAAATCCTCCTATTTCAACTCATAGAATAAAAAATGATGATGATCCGACTATAAAAGGATTTAGGGAAGCAGGACTTAATAATTGCAAAGATGATAAAGTTAAAGTTATATTATTTCCTGTTTATCTTACTGGTAATGATGGATTGTTGAATCTTTCATACTATGATTCCATGGCAGGAAGTCATCTAGGGATATTTCCTAGCTATTATGAACCTTGGGGTTATACACCTTTAGAATCGGCTGCTTTAGGAGTTTCATCAATAACAACTGACCTAGCAGGTTTTGGACGTTTTATAGATAAGAAAATACCTGATAAAAAAATCAAAACAAGAGGTATTTATGTTTTGGAAAGATTCAATAAATCTGATGAGCAGACAGTTGATGGGTTGTTTAAATTAATGCTGTCTTTCTCTGATTTATCGCATGAGGAAAGAGTCAAAAATAAGTTAGTGGCGAAGAATCTTGCAGATAAGGCAGATTGGAAACAATTCGTTGAGAATTATATAAAAGCACACAACACTGCTTTAAAAAACTGAATGTTATATTATCAAAATCATCTAAAATTCTTTTTTAATATTATTTATTATTTTAAATGGATCAGAGCTTATAATGCTTGTGCCTGCGAATACTTCCATTCCACCGAAGTCTGTTGTGTTATCAGATAGATTTCCTCTGTCAACAATTCTTATAATAACCGGAAACTTCCATGAATTATCTAAGGGATTCAAATATATTCCCACATTAAAACTTCTGACACCCATTTTCATATAAGCTTTTAAAACCTTATATATCGTTTTTGAGCTGTCATTTAATTCTTTTGCTATGATTATTGTCTCTTTATCTTTAATAGGCGTCAAATGAGCTAAAACTTTGTTTTTTCCTTTTTTAAAACCAAGACCTATGATTTCATGGCATTTGAACAAGTCATTAAAGTAATCTGCCTTGAACAAATCAGTATATACATCTGAAAACATCTTAAGCTTTTCAATATTACCATAATGCTTTTCCTTAGCCATAACAGTTTGCATATGGCCATGAATTATGCTTGCACCTGATTTCCAAAGACAATTCCACATAATGAAAGGAAATTTTCTTTCAGGGTTGAGTTTGTAAACTTTGTTAATCCATTTTTGAGCTGTTTCCAAATAATCTTTTATGCTTGATAAACTGAATTTTAAAGGGTTGTGTTCTTTGAATATTATTAAGCCGTGGTGAGAATCATACTTTGCTATGTTGCTTGCGCTAATTGATTGTTTTCCTTTAACTCTACCGAAAGAGTCTCTCGGAGTGTTTGTTAAAGGTTTGCAGAAAGGATCATTTTCTGTCTTTTTAATTAAGCTTTCAACATCTGTTTTATTATTAGTATCTATAGGTCTCTTTGCTCTTAGTTGATTGAACAAAGAACTCTCAAAGGTTATTCTATTATCAACTCTAATAATTTTTTGAGATTCAACAACTTCAACAGAACCAAACTTTGAAGAAACCCAAGGTTGTATATCTTTTGGAACTTTTAGCAAACCAAGATCTCCAGATACAGAGTATATTCTTGAAAAAAGCTCTTTATCAGTTTTAGATAAGCTATGAACATAGTCGAGCAATGAAAGAATGTTTTTCATAAAAAGAATCTTGCTTTAAATCTTTAAATAATTTTTGCTCTATTCATAACGCAAAGAATCCGCCGGATTCATCTTGCTGGCATGATGAGCAGGCATTACTCCAGCAACCACTCCAATTAAAGTTGAGAATAAAAGACAGCCAACGATTAATGTTAATGGAAAAAATGGTTGAAGCATAATATAGCCATAATTACTTGCGATACTCCCTCCTGTTTTCGCTATTAAGTATCCTAGTAAGACTCCAAAGATTCCACCTACAAGACCTACAACTCCTGCTTCAAACAGGAAAATCATTGCTATATCGCTGTTCTTAGCTCCAATAGCTTTCATTATTCCTATCTCCTTAGTTCTTTCAAGAACAGAAGTGTACATTGTGTTAGAAATATTCACTCCTGCAACAACTAATGATATCAGAGCTATCAAAACAAGAACAACATTTATAACATTAAGAACTGTGTTGAAAGTCTCTATTAATTGTTCATAACTCTGTATATAGAAATCTTCCTGTCCTTCTTTCTGTCCCTTGAACTTTCTAAGTTTTTCCTCGGCTTTTTTAGCTATAACGATTGGTTCAGTATTCTTCTCAACTCTTGCAACAACAAAAGCATATTCATCTTTTAAATCCGGAAATAAGAACTCAAATCCTTCATCAGTAATGTATATGTTGCTGTCATCTTGAGGATTGCCTATTGCTTCGTAAAATCCTATAACAGAGATTTTTTCATCATTTATTTTTATTTTATCTCTTAATCCTAAAGCTTTCTCAAATATTTTATCTGGCAACTGATAATTATGTCCCAGAACAACTTTTAATCTGTCTCCGTTTTCAAGATCTCTTCCTTTTTCAACACCTATAGTGTATATTTCTTCAACAAGTTTTTCTTCTTCACCAGTATTTTTGCTTACAAGATAAACATACTTTTTTTGCTTGTCATAGTTTATTTCAACGATTTTTCCATAAAGACCTGCAATTTCTTTAATGCCATTAACATCTCTTAAGAAATCAACTTCTTCTTTTGAAACAAAGAAATTCTCATCTGCTCCCGGAGCACCAATACCCTTTGCTTGCACTATCAGTTTATCACTGCCGGATTCAGCAGCCAATATATCAACATATCTGGAAAGTCCTACTCCAAAACTTACTAATGCAAAAATTGCTCCAATACCTATAAGTATTGATACAACTGTTAGCCAGCTTCTAAGTTTTCTATACATGATATTATTCAATGCATATCTTAAATATTCTTTTTTCATTATTCTGTTATTTTATTTTACATGTCTTAAAGCATCAACTGGATTAAGTTTTGATGCTTGGATAGCAGGTGTAATGCCTGCAATACATCCTATGATGAATGAAAATGCTAGAGCTCCAAAAATAAGTGAAAAACTTATATCTGCATGTATAAGATCTGAGCCTAGTTGCATTGATCCTACATAAGCAAATCCTTTTGCTATTAAAGTTCCTATAAGTATTCCTATAAGTCCGCCTATAAATCCTAAAAAACCTGATTCTAAAAGAAAAAACAAGAACACATCTTTGTTTTGAGCACCTATAGATTTCATAATGCCTATCTCTTTAGTTCTTTCCAATACCGAAGTGTACATTGTATTCATAATACCAATTCCACCAACCAATAAAGATATTGCTGCAATTATATAAACAAATAATTGAACTGCAAAGAGAGTTGAATTCAAAGTATTTATTGTGTCAATTGCCAGTTCAACGCTGAAATCCTCTTCTCCTTTCTTAACATCCCGTTCTTTTCTTAGAACTTTTTCAATATCCTCTTTAACTTTTTCAACATTTATATCTTTCTCTGTTCTGATGGCAAAAACACTTACTTCTTCAGGTTCATCAAAAAGTTCTCTTTGTGACTCTTCATTTATTAGAATTACATTATCAAGAATGAAGTTTCCGAGCTTTTTTGCAATACCAACAATTTCAAACTGTCTACCTTCAATCAGCAGTCTGTTTCCTACATTTAATTCTTTTCCAAATGAATCTTCACTTCTTAGATTGTTTCCAATTACAACCTTATATCTGTCGCCATCCTTTAATAGCCTACCAACTTCTGCTTTTAATCCAAGATAATCTTCCATAACATCTCTAGTTTCTCCTGACGGAAGACTTCCAGTAATTATTATTGAAAGACGATCATTAAATTCTACATGTGCACTTTTTATTAATCTCGGAATAACATGTTTTATTCCATTAATTCTTTCTATTTTAGAAGTTAGTTCTTTTGAAAGAGGTTTAACAACCCCTGTTCCTGGAGGACCAAAAAGCTGTATTCCACCTGCACGTATCGTAATTATATCAGTTCCCAGCATATCAAACTGTGAAGTTATAGCATTTCTAAGACCTTCACCAAGACCTATTAGTGCTACAACAGTTGCTATACCTATGAATATGCCTATCATAGTTAGCCATGAGCGAAGTTTTCTTCTGGTTAAGTTTCTGCTTACAATTCTCAGAAAATCAAAAAACATTTTAGGATTTAGTCTTTTTTCTTTTTTTTCTTATATAGAAAAAAACTGTCATCGCAATTATGACTAAAGCAATAATCCACTTAGTATTGCCGTTACCATTCTCACCAAAGTCTTGAGAACTGTGAATCTTTAATCTCACAACTAAGTTTTCCTCGTAAAAATTGTTATTAGGATCATAATATTCAATTTTGAGAGGTATGTCTATTTCTTCGCTGTCTTTTATTAAAAACGTAAATTCAACAGTTTCATAGTCGTCTGAATCAAGGTTGCCAACATATTCTTCTGGAGAAGCTGACAGAATATCAAATTTATCTGTTGGCGTTATTTTTAGGTTTAAAAATTTTATATTGTTGAATCCTTTGTTTACAATTTTCAAGGTTACAGATCCAACCATTTTATCTTTTAGTATGTCTGTGCTGTCAACAGTTACTTTTACATCTGGTTCGCTGTTTACAATTACTCCTATAACATCTGAAAGAGTATATTCTGTTCCCATATTATCATAGTAAGTTATATCTATGGGTATTTTATAAACCTGTGCTTCTGCGTCTGGAAAAGCTAAAATATCAAAACTTAGTTCTTTCTTTTCACCAGTTGCTAATTGGTAAATATTTTTCTGAGATGCAGAATTATAGGGTGCGAAGTAAATGTCATTAGATGATAAGTCCAGTTCAACTTTTATATCTGTAAGATATGAGTCTGCAAGGTTTTCTAATTCAATCTTTACGCTTCCTATACTTCCAGGAACTATGTTTTTAGGTTCAGTTCTTAGTTTGCTTATAGCAAGTACTGCATCGAGAGATTGTACTGTTAAGGATAGTTCCTGTTCAACCCAGCTTTGTCTAGTTGAATCAATGTTATACCTAACTTTAAAGGTGTTTGTTCCTTGAACAGCGTTTTCATCAACTTTTAAATCGAATTCAGCAACATGAAAACTTTTTCCGCCAAGCAATCCAATGTATTTTTCATCTAAGGTTCTTATGTCAAGACTGAAGGGATATGTTGGAATAATCTGTAAAACAACATTTTCAGCTGTTCTGGTTCCGTTATTCTGCAATTTCACATATACTTTAACATATTTTCCTGGTTCGGCTGGTTGTGGCTCATATTTCATCAGGGTTGTTGTTAAATAAGAGTTTTCAACTGCTGAAACCATGTTCATTAAAAGTAAGAATGTTATTATTGCAAAAATATTTTTTTTTAGCATTGTTATCATCTTCTATCCTCCTTTATAATCTTTCCGTCTTTTAAATATTCCGTTCTTTGAGCTTGTTTTGCAAGATTTTTATCATGTGTAACCATTACAATTGTTGTTCCTTTTTTGTGCAGTTTCTTCAAAAAATCCATTAG
>NZBB01000017.1 GCA_002686295.1 Candidatus Woesearchaeota archaeon | reverse complement strand
TTTAGCTCTCAAATCAGCGTATAGTGGCTCAACTTCCGGGTGGGGCTATCAATATTTTTTTCTTTTCATCTATACCTATAAAAACATCTTTTGATTTCTCTTGTCTATGCAACCAGTTTTTGTATCAGATCTGTCTTTTGAAGGACAAGGTAAGAAGTTCACTTTAAACCTTCGTAAGGGAGATAAAGTGTTTGAGTTTTCAACTAATTATATAGAAAACTATCCTTTAATTATTAACACCAAGTCTTTAGATGAAGCTAAAAAAGCTTCTTGGAAGCTCGAAGCCATAATAAATGATAGAATAGATGATGACTTTTTAATAGAAGTTCTTGATTACAATCTTTTAGAATTAGAAATGGACAAACATTCTTTCAAAGAGCTTCAGGAAAAGCTTCCGAATTGGTTGAAAGAAAGATTTCAGGAGAAGTACAAGCCAAAAGCTATATGGGAGATTGGCAGGCATAGAAAAGTTGAATTAAATAATTCTCTTGAATCAATTCTTGAAGAAAATTTTGAATTAAACAGCGATATGTCTGATTTACGTTGGGGTTTAAGAAATTTTTATCATGATGATATGAAGAAAGAATATGATTCCTGGAATGATAAAATATCCTATTTAATGGATAAAAAAGATTATGAAAGAATAAATTCTGAGCTTGAAGAATTCATACCTGAAAGAAGCATTAGAAAAAATATTAGAACTTATCTGTTTGAATTATTATATACTCGTTTAATTGGAGCTGATGAATTAGAAGAAACAAATAGAAACAAACGAAATGCTAATAATATAATCACTGATGTTTTTGCAAAGGCAGTTCACTTCAAATATGAAAAGAATATTTTGTCAGAGGTAAAACAGTTATTGAAAGAAAAAGAAAAAAAAGAATATAATAAGGAAATAAAATCTTTGAGGGATAAAATATTAACAAATATTTCTAGTCTTGAAAAAAAAACAAAGCGAATTAATAAAACAAATTATGCAACAATTGATTTTGAAAGATTAAAAACAAATTTATATCTGAATATTATGAGTCGTGAAGATAAAAAAATTCGTATTGAAGGGTTAGAATTTAAAACAAAAAATGATAAAAAAGAACGATTAAGTTTTGAAGAACTAAAACAGTTGCCTTCGGCTTTTTTTGACATAGAAAAATTTCAGTTTGGCTCAATATTTGAGCAGATAAGCCATTGTGGTTTGAGGATAATAAATGATAATCAGGAAAGAATAATAGATACTATAAGAAAACACAAAGACACTCAAATAGATGATTATGAAGTAAGAAGTGAAGAGTGGGAGCATCAGGCAATAATGAATACTGCAAAAACACTTTCAGATGCAAATCCATTTTTAATACATGTTTTTAATGCTAATTACGATTTGAAACAATACAAGGATTCTTTAACATTCTTATTGGGTACAAGAGAAAAACCACCTAGAAAAGAGGCCACTATTGAGAAGAGTTCAGATGGAACAGATTTTATGGGTAGATATGGTCTTTTAAACGGCGAAATAATTGATTCATACAAATTCATAAACATTTACTCTCCTCATCTGCTTCAAAGGAGACTTGAAATATTTTTGAAAAACACTTTTGAAAAATCTGGGGATAAAAGAAATTGGAAGAAATCAATAAACTATGAACAGGGAAGGGAAAATGATATTTTGTCAACAGATGTTGTTTCGAAAAACCCTGAGAAAAGAGCTGAGGCTTTCAAACGTTCAGAAGCAAATCTTTTCTATACAAAAGAAGATGTTGAACAACTGGCAGAAGCATCAAAAACAGTTCATGGAGAAGCTATGCTTGAAGATATATTAGCGGTCAGGAATGCATTCAACATCTCGCTGACACAGATAACATCATTAGCAACAACTGTCAGAAACTATATAGAGCAAAAGTTTTATGAAGGGCATGGAAAATTCTTGGACATTGATTTTTTCAGAGAAGAAAAAAGAGACGAGATAAAGAAATTTAAGAATAACTATACTTCTTTAAAGTTGAAAACCTTCAAGAATCAGGGCTTAAAACTTTATCCAAAACAAAATGTTTATGATAAAATTTATCAATACTATTTTTCGCCTGAAATGAACATAGCTTTGTCAATTCCTCCTTGGTTTAGGGAAGTGAATGATTTCATAAAAGAAACTATAGAACTGGATGATCCAGAAAGACAAGTCGGCAGACTTCAATATGTAAGAAATCTATTCATTCCAATGCTTTCAGAATACACAACTCTAAGAAAGAAGAAAGAAAATATCATAGAAACATTAAATAATAATAAATTCATCAATGACTTGGAAAACAAGCATCCATTAAATAAGTTATTTCTTTCTCTAAAAAAAAATGTTAAAGAAGACAAAGAGATTTCCATAGACATATTTGATAGAGAAATAAGATATTTTTTCAATCAATTTTACTCACAAGAAATAGATATGAAAGATTCAAAAACAAAAGGAGTTTTCAAGCAATTAAGATCATATAAGAACAGGTCTTGGTTCTTTCAGGAATTGTGGATTACCAGACCTTTTGATATAGAAAACTTCATAGATGAAACTTTCAAAAAAGCAGCTGATACAATAAATTATTCAAAAGCAGAGCCAGTACACTTATCTGGAAAGTTTGTTTTCTGCAAAAAAGAAATACCTCAACAGGAAGCAAGCAAAGCAGGTCTTTTCAAGTTAAGAGAAATACCTATATACAAGTATGGAAAAGACAAAATAGCTTATTATGCAGATGAAAAATACAGCAACTGTCCAAGCAGAAAAATAGCGACAGACAAATATAGTCTGTATGAAATAGAATTATTGAATGAAGTAATGGATTCAATATTTGAGAAAGATTACAAAACGACTTTTAGAATGATAGGTAATAAAGCAAGAAAACTAAGAAACTTAGAAAGAACAATAAAAGAAGATAATGGGTTTGCTGAAAAACTCCTTTTTCGTGTAAGAAGTAGAAACTCTTACAAATCATCAAAGATCTCTGACAACAAAGTAGAGCAGTTTGAATTCTTGGAAGATCAGAAACATAAGTTCGAACCAGACGAATATTATTACAAAGGATTATTTTTCGGAAAATTATTTGGTTCTTTTGAATATTTAGAAGGAGATATAGCAGACAAATATAAACTATTATCGCTTGATAGTAGAATAACAGAACTTATAACTGGATTTTATCCTTTAACGCCTGAGAAAAGAACCAAACAGACAAGTATTTTTGGTTACTATTCTAATCATAAGCCAACTCAGTTGTATATGGAGTTATTAAATTCTGAGTCAGAAAAAGAACAAGATAAAATAATAACTGGAATGATGGAATTCGTAAAGAATATAAACACCCTTCCATTAACAAATAAACATGTTGCTGAATTCTCTGAAGTTAAAAAACATTCGCTCGTATACTGAAGAAACAATAAACTTCCCTGAAGGTTCGATAATTTTAAGTGGAGATATAGGAACAGGGAAAACAACTGTTTTGTTGTCAATAGAGTTTGCACTTTTTGGAATAATTAGGGGTCAACTATCAGGTTCAAGCTTATTAAGACATGGAAAGAATAAAGGTTATATAGAGTTAAAATTCAGTCTTGAAAAAAGTGTTATAATAATAAGAAGGGGTCTGAAAAGAAGCAATAAGAATGTTATTCAAGATGCAGGTTATATAATAATAAATGGTAAGAAACAAGATCTTTCACCAACTGAGTTGAAATCAAAAATATTGGAGTTGATAGGATATCAGGAAGAACTATTAACAAAATCTAAATCTTTAATATACAGATATACTGTCTACACTCCTCAAGAAGATATGAAACAAATACTTCTTGAAAAAGAAGATGAAAGATTAGATGTGCTGAGAAAGGTTTTTAACATTGATAAATACAAGCGAATGAAAGAAAACACTGTTAAGTATGTTAGAAATTTGAAAATGTTGATTCTGAAGTTTGAAACTAGGCTTGAAAACTTAGAGGAAAAAAAGAAAGAACAGGATGATTACAAAGAAACAATTAATAGGCTTGATAAAGAAGCAAAAAAAGAGCAAATATTGATAACTGAGAAAAAAAACGAGTTAAACACCGAGAAAGAAACATTAAAGCAATATGAAAAAAAAATAAGTTCTATAGAAAAAGCTAAAACTGAAATAGAAATAATCAAAACAAAAATAGGTAATGATAAGCAGTTATTGAAAAATAACAAGATAGATTTAGAAGATATTAATTTACGACTAAGTAAATCGAACAAAGAAACAGAAAAAACCGAAAATGTTGAAAGTTTAAATAGAAAAAATGAAGAACTAAAAAAGAAAAAAGAATTGTTGGAGCAGAATATTGATAAGATAAAAGATCGTGAATCAAAATTTGGTGCTTTGAAGAATAATTCTGAAAGCATAATAGAAAAAATAACTTCTCTGGAGAGCTGTCCTGTGTGTGAGCAAAAAGTAGATACTGATTACAAGAAGCAGATTCATAAACGTGAAAATGCAACAATAGGTGATGTTGCATCTCAAATATCAAAGCTTGTTTCTTTGAAGAACAAGCGAATAGTGGAACTTGAAGAATTAAGAGTACAAATAAACAGTTTATCTGAAAGATTAAAATCTCAGGAAATAATTTTTTTAAAGAAAAAACAGTTTGAAGAACAAAAAACAAAAAAAATAAATTTGTTGGAAAAGCAGAGAAAACTAATTTCGAAAATAAAAATAGAAGAACAGAATTTGCTTGTTTTAGTGAAAAAAGTCGAGGATAAAAAATTGCTTTTAAAATATGAAAAATCAAAAAACTTGCTTGAAGAAAATACTGAAAAAATAAAAGAAAAAGAGATAAAACAAGCCGAGCTTCTTAGAGAGAAAAAAACTCTTGAAGGAATAAGCTCTCGATTGAAAGAAGAGATAGAGAAGAAGGAGCAGTCAAAACTAGAGTTAATTAAAGTTAGAGACTTGCAGAACTGGATGCTTAAATACTTGCTGAACATAATATATTTAATGGAAAAACATATCTTGCTTAGAATACATAATGAATTTAATGAATACTTCCAGGAGTGGTTTAATATTCTGCTAGAAGATGAAAATTTAAATGTTAGATTAGATGAAACTTTTACTCCTATAATGGAGCAGAATGGTTATGAAACAGCTTTAGAAAATCTTTCTGGGGGAGAAAAAACATCTGTTGCTCTTGCATATAGATTAGCTCTTAATAAAGTTATAAACGATTTTGTAGGAACAATAAAAACTAAGGATTTGCTAATATTGGATGAACCAACAGATGGATTTTCATCTGAGCAAATAGATAAAATAAGAGATATTCTTGATATGTTAAGAATTAAACAAGTTGTTATTGTAAGTCATGAGCCAAAACTTGAGAGTTATGTTGATAATATAATAAGAGTTCATAAAGAAGAGCATGTTAGTCGTGTTATATGATGTTTTTGCTTAGAGAGAAGAAACCTTTAAATAATCATTATCCTTCTAATAATTTGTGAGATTCACTAAAATAACTATAATAAGTTCTAGAAAGCCATCTTTGAATGATATAAATGAACAGCTTCAATGGTTTGGTGGAACTCTTGGTTTGTTTGGCATTAGAGATCGAGATAAGAGTTGTTTTAGGATATTTATAGAACTTGTTAAGAATCTTAAAGTGGATGAACCTATTTCTTCTGATGAATTAGCTGAAAAAACTGGTTTGAGCAGAGGTACAGTTATACATCATGTTAATAAACTCATGAGATCTGGAATTGTTACTAGTGAGAGAACAGGTTATCAGTTAAAAGTTGATAAACTGGAAGATTTAGTTAATATAATAAAAGACAATGTTGATAGAGCATTTGAAAATTTAACACATGTTGCTAAAGACCTTGATAAAAAATTGGGATTATAATGGGGAGTCTGCCTTTTGAGCTTAAGAAGAGAGAAATTCTAATTAAGAAAGAATCTGATACTGGCAGTAAATTCGGACAAAAGCCCTCTGCAAGAGATATTGAAGAGCTAATAAATTATGGTGTTGTGAATATTGACAAGCCTGAGGGCCCTAGCAGTCATCAAGTATCTGCTTATGCAAAAGAAATACTTGGAATAAAGAAGGCAGGTCATTCTGGAACTCTTGATCCTAAAGTAACAGGTGTTTTACCAGTTGCACTTGGTAATGCAACAAGAATAACTCAGTCATTATTAACTGCTGGAAAAGAATATGTTTGTCTGATGAGACTTCATAAGGAAGTCGATGAACAAACAATAAGAAAAACAATGAAAAAGTTTGTTGGAAGAATAAGTCAGTTGCCACCAATAAAAAGTGCTGTAAAAAGACAATATCGTTATAGAAAAATTTACTATATTGATATTCATGAAATTGAAGGAAAAGATGTGTTGTTTACAACAGGAGTAGAAGCAGGCACATATATAAGAAAACTATGTCATGACATTGGTCAAAAACTCGGTGTTGGGGCAAATATGTTTGAGCTTCGGAGAACAAAAGCAGGTCCTTTTCAAGAAGATACAATTTGCTCTTTACAGGATTTAAAAGACGCATTTCATTTCCATAAAAAAGGTGATGATTCATATTTAAAGAAACTTATAAACCCAATAGAATATGCTGTCAAACATCTGCCGAAAATATGGGTTTTGGATACAACTGTTGATACAATTTGTCACGGAGCAAGTCTGAAAACACCTGGTATAACAAAACTCCATTCTGGAATAGAGCCTGATATGAAAGTTGCAGTTATGTCTTTGAAAGACGAACTTATCATGATTGCGATTGCAAAGTTGAACTCTAATAAATTGTTAAAACTTGAAAAAGGGGTTGCTGCAAGGCCTGAACAAGTGTTTATGAAACCGAAAACATACCCTAAAATTGAAAAAGTATAAAAACAAAGAGTTTCTATCAATAAATAAAATGGTTAAAAAATCAAAACGAAAGGTTTCTAAGAAGAAAGTGAGTGAAAAGATTTCTCCAAAGGAGAAAAAAAGAAGATTAATCAACAAAAGAATATTCTTTGGTTCGTGGATTGCATGGTTTGTTGTGATGGTGCCTATGTATTGGCCAAATAAATGTGCTGCACTTTTTGATTCATTGTTGCATGCATCTTTTGAATGTCCAACAGTGTCTTTAATAATAAGTCTCATACTTGGTTCTTTGTTCATGGCGTTTTTAACTTGGATAATCGGTTGGATTGTTGTATGGTTATATTTTTATCATAAAGAGCTCACATGGAAGAACATTAAACAGTTCTTTAAAGAATAAGAATGTCTGCAAAAAAAATAGCGAAGAAAGCTCCTAAGAAGAGAAAATTTTCTTCAAAAAAGACAAAGAATGCAAAGAACAAGTCTGAAATTAGGAAAATTTCTTGTTGTAGTTGGAATAAGCATACCATTGCACTTGTACTATCAATAATACCAGGTCTTGGACAGATTTACAAAAAAGATTGGATTGACTTCTTTGCTGTATACTTTGGTTTCTTGGTTGCATTATGGTGTTTTGGAGTAAAAAACATTTTGCCTGAAGAAATGTTTTGGTATTCTTTCTTATCTGTCCTTGGTTGGATTATATTGATAGGGACATATATCTGGAACTTAATAGATGCTTATAGAAGCTGAACTAAACAATTTTATTCAATATACGCACACCATAAGGTCTTAGAAAATTTTCCATACGAGTATTGAATAAATCATGCTTGTCTCTTGTAAGAACATCAGCACTAACTTTTATTGCGGCTGCTAATATTACTGCATCACTCGGGTCATGTTCTTCCTTATCAATGGCTGGCAGAATATTTTTTACAAAAGAATGTTCTTTATCAGCGTTTCCAGGATGAATGGGTAAGTTCAATATTGACAGTTTGTTTTTTTTGTGAAAGAACTTTCTTATTCTGGACTTTGTATGTCCTTTTAATTTATTAAATATGTGGATTAACTCTTCTATGTTAAAAGAAGTTATTGCAACAACGTGTTTTTCTAAGAATTTATTAAACTCTGGTTCTTTATAATGATCAAAGACATATACAAAAAAACATGTGTCTATCAGGAAATCTGCTTTGTCAGATAAGGTTATCCTCGGAATATCATCAAATAATTCTCTCATAATAATTAATTCTAGTTATTAATATAAATAATTTTTGTAAAGAAAAAAAGCCGACGTTTAGGTCTTAAAAAATTTGAAATATTTGTTTAAAATATTTCTTTTTACAATTTTTAATACATAAAAAGTTTTCTCTTTTTATATATAAAAAAATCGCTTTTGGCAATTTTTTTTGTACCCAGGTATCATAAAATTGTTTTTTTTAAGATATCCTAGTCGGCAAAGTATGATATGGTAATACAACTATTTAAATTTTACGGAAAAAAGTTTAATCAACTGTGAATAAGCGATTATCAGTTACTTTGAATAGCCCTATCCTTGCTCCGGCATCAAGCCATCCATGAGCATAATTCAATGCACCATATGCCAATACATAGTCTCCTTTTGTTTTGAAATGCTCTGCGTCAGAATAATATCTTGAAGCCATGTCAAGAAAATCTTCTGCTTCAGCTTTCATATCAAATCTTTTTTCTGCTTTCTCGGCTTTTTCCAATGCTTCTTTTGTTATAGAAAAATATTTTTGAAGTTTTTCTTCAGTTATTTCTTTTTTCATTTTCTAATCATATGTATTGGGTAATAGGGAGTAATCGTGACTTCAGGAATATTAACTCTTTCCGGTAGCTTTGCAAGATAAGCAACCGTATCTGCTATGTCTGTTGGCTGAAGTATTTTTTCTTTCTGTATATTTGCATATTGGTTTTTTACAGCCACCATGCCAGGACAAACAGTGTGTACTTTTACATTAAATTCTTTTAGTTCTTCAGCAATTGATTCTCCTATCTTGATAACTCCTGCTTTTGAAGCTGCATAAGCACTTTGGGTTGGGCTTCCTTTTAATCCTGAGCCAGATGAAATATTTATGATTGCTCCTTTTCTTTGCTGTTTCATTATTGGTACAACTAATTTTGTGATAGAATATAATCCTCTAAGATTTAAGTTCATCATGTTATCAAAGTCATTCATCGAAAACTCATCTATTCTGCCTCCTAAAGCTACTCCTGCATTGTTAATCAAGAAATCTATTTTTCCAAAACTATTAACAGTCGAGTCAATCATGTTTTTTACTTCGAAATCATTAGTTATATCAACTTGAAAGTAATATGCATCCCCTCCGTTGGATTTTATTTTGTCAGTGTTTTCTCTTAATAATTCTGTGCGTCTGGCACAAAGAATTGTTGTTGCACCTTCTTCTCCAAATCTTTCTGCAATAGCTTCTCCAATGCCACTGCTTGCACCGGTGATGATAGCTACTTTTCCTTTTAACTTCATTATCTGTGTGTATTTTAGCAGATTTTTAAAGGTTTTCTAATAGAAAGGTTTAAATTAGAAAGCTTTGATTAATAATAAAATGATTGATTGGCATAAATATAGGGTTGATCTTAACATTTTTAAGCGAATATTTCTTGAATGCTTAGAAGTTAATGATGAAAAAGTTTTGATAGTCGGAGATTATGGCTTTAAAAACAGGCTTTTATCTCCTATAATAACAAATGCTTATGCTCTTGCAGCGCGCGAGCTTGAACTTAATTACAGCGTTTTTCTTCAGGATTCTAAAGAAAGAGGAGAATATGCTGATGAGGTGTTGTTGGAGACTCTAAAAAAACTTCCGAGAGGAAGCATAATAGTCTTGAATGTTTCAAATAGAATCGGTAAACTTGGTCAATTAGGTTTAAGTTTTAGAAAGTTTTGTAATAAGAATAATCATAAGTTCATAACTTCTTCTTCTCTTGGTGGATTAACAAATGGCTCTTTGAAAAATTTTCTGAAAACATTAAATGTTGATTACAAGAAGATGCATAAAAAAGGTGAAAGGATAAAAAAAGCTCTTGATTCTGGAAATGAGATTAACATAACTACAAAGTTAGGAACAGATATCGCTATGGATATTGCTGATTCTAGAGCGATAATTAATTCAGGGTTATACAATTATTCTGGTGCAGGAGGAAATATGCCTGCAGGAGAAGTATATCTGCCGCCTTTGATAGATAAAACAGAAGGCGTTTTCATTATAGATGGAAGTATTAGATTAAGGAACAAAACACTAAAAGTAAAGACTCCTGTTAAAGTAGTTGTTGAAAAAGGAGAGATAGTTTATATTTCAAGCAATTATGAAGGACGTTTATTAAAAGAAACTTTAAATTGGGCTGAAAAGAAATCAAAGCATCCTGAAGGTGTAAGGAAAATTGCTGAACTTGGAATTGGAATAAATTCAAATGCAGAGATAATTGGTGCAACTGTTATAGATGAAAAAACAAGAGGTACAATTCATATAGCAAATGGCTCTAATAAATGGTTTGGTGGTCAGATATTATCAATTGTACACTTAGATCATGTTATAAGAAATGCAGTTGTTAAAATTGATGGTAGGTTGTTAAGACTTTAAATCGCATCCTACAGGAAGAGCTCTTATTATGTCGTCAAGTTCTCCGCCAATTTTTCTAAGAATCTTTTTTGCAACATCACTGGTTTTTTCTCTGCCCTGTATGATTTCTATAACTATTGGACATTGTTTTTTTATTGCAGATAATGGTCCTGACATAATCTTATTTTTATGCATGCCTATTGCTAAGTTTATGATTGTTTTCACATAAGTTGTTTTTCCTCTTATCATGAAAGATCCTTTAGCCATATATTCTCCTGGGTTTGTCTCTTTAGAAACCTGTTCTGGCTTCACACAGAATACATCAACAGATGTTAATCCTTTTTTCCAACCTCTGCTAAAATCAGCTGTGAAGTCAGCTGCTTCCTGAATAGTTGTTTTAGGTATTTTTTTGCCTTCAGATTTAACTATTATAAATGGGCTTCCAGCCATATCAGTATGGAAAACAAGATCTTCTTTTTCTGAATGTTTTTTAACAGCTATCTCGTTAGTTGTTGCATCTCTTCCGCCTATAACCAATAAATTATCTGAAGAAATAAACCATCTGAATTTCTCAAACCACTCGCGTTTCTTTATTTTTTTTAGAGTTGTTTTTTCAGCTGAGAATTCTTTGTTTTTGACATTCTCAAGTTTTTTCATACTATTCGCCAATGCTTTTTTTGCACCTTTAAGTTTTTTCTTAGATTTTTTAGCTTTTTCAAAATACTCTGCTGCGTTTTCCTCGACACTTTTTCTAAAATCAATAGTTACCTTCATAAGAACGAGTAATATGTGTGTTTTTTTATATTTATGCATAAAATTCTAGTAAAACTATTATAATTTAGTTTGTTGATGTAATTTCGTTTTTATGACCTAACAAACTTTTAATTCTGATAGAATTAATGCATGATTTTTACATGCTTCGAAAGTTCCTTCTTCAATTTCTACTTTTGGAACGACTTTGTTTGTGAGCTTGCAAAATTTGTCAGAGCTTATTATTTCTGTTGGAATATCTTCGCACGTGGGTGCTTCTTTTACAAGTCCTGCCGTCCAGCTCATTATCATTGCACCTATAGCTACTGCGAATGCAATCAATAAAATAGTTGCTACAATGGGAGACAAACCTCTTTTATTCATACATCATTGTTTTGTGTTATTGATATTTAAAGGTTTCTATAAACAAGGCGTTGTGTGGAAACTATTCTATTAATGGTTTGTTTCACAGAAATTAAATACTTCGAGAATATGATGTGTGTTACCTAAATATTTTATGACTTTTTGTTTTTGTTTATATTTTTATCCATATTTATCCATATATTACTTCAATAAGGTAATGTGCTTTTTCTTTAATTTTCTTTTTCCTTATATGTCATCATTTTTCGTATTAGGTACAATACTTTTAAAGTGATTTATATGCTTTCAAAATATGATGGTGCTTTGCATTTGAGAACTTTACAGACAATCAACGATTTGTCGTCTTATCAGAGCAATACAGTAATATTTGCTGTTCCTTTAGAATTGCTCAGAGCTATAGAGAAAGTTGTGAAGAAATAATCTTTTTTTCACTTCCAAATATCTAATGCTTCTTCTTCAATGAAGTGAAGTTTTCCAGGTATTATAAGGCAGTGCATTGGTTTTCCAAAATCTTCTTTTTCTAACTTTGAGATAGTACCACATTTTATTTTGTAGTCTCCTCCAAGTCTTGCACAGCCTAAAACCATTGTTTTTTCAGTGAAAATATTTTCTTTTCTTTTCTTTTCTATATCCAGTAAGATTCTTATTGATTCATTTACAGTCATATTTTTATTTGGCTTTATATCAAGAAGTATTAACGTGTGCAATCCAAGTTCTTTATTGTTTTTGATGACATCATAAGCTGTTTCTGGCTTATAGTTTTTTTCAGGGTATGGTATTGAAGTTGTTTTTCCAAATTTGTATAGTTCAAGACCTGTTATACCAACAGCAGTTAATATTGAGGCATTATTAACAATGTTTATTGAAATTTTCTTCTTTTTTGCTCTTAAGAATAAGTCTGTGTGTGTGGTTGCTGAGAAAACATCTCCAACTACCAAGAACGCTGTTTCTTTGTTCAAAGATTTTTCAAGTATTAAATCTGTTTTTCTCTCAACAGTTTCTCTATCTGCAAGAATTATCTTTTTTTCATAGAATTCTTCGAGTTTTTCAACTGAAACTTGAAGTCTTGAAGTATAATTTTCTAGAAATACAAAATCTGCTTTTTTGACTATATTAAGTCCTTTTACAGATATATCTTTTTCGTCGTTCAAACCAATGCCTATTAAGTGCAGAGTCATATATTTTTAGAAATAGTTGTGCTTTAAAAAGTTATTTTTTACTTTGCATAACAAGAATATCTTCGGTTGTTAGTTTCTGTTTCTTCTTTATCTTTGTTTGTACTTCTTTTTCAAGTTCTTTTAAGCTCTTTTTTTTCTTTAGTTCAGCAACTTTCTCAACTTTTATATTGTATTTTTCAAGAATTTTATTTATTTTTTTTAGTTCTTCTAGTTTTTCTTTTAATTCATCATTCACGTTTAAATATTTCTTTTTTTCATCTAGAAATTCTTCATTGGCTGTTTTTTCTTTTTTTCGAAGTAAATCTATTTCTTTTGATAACTCAACTAAAGATTCATGATGTTTCTGACTTTCTCTTGCTCTTTCTTGAATGTCTTTGTGTAATTTATTTGCTTCTTTTTTTATAGAAGTTATAGTGGTTCGTTTAGTCTTGAAATCTTTAAATTCTTCAGAAACATGTTTAACTTCTGAGTATTTTTTTCTTAACTTATTAAGATCTTTCATAATTGCTTGTTCGCGTTGAAAACTCATTGGTTCTGTTTCTATTTTTAACTCTATGGCTTCAATATTCTTTTTTAAAGCTTGAGGGTTCTCTAATCTTTTTTGACTATCAAAATGCTCTTTTAGTTTATTTAAGGTTTTAACTTCTCCACCGATTTGTTTGTTTAACTCATCTCTCTTTTCTTTTGTTTTCTTAACATCTGAAGTAAGACTATTTCTCTTTTTTTTAAAGTTTAGAATCTCTCGAATTCTTGATTTTATCTCTTTTCCTATAGCAGATTTTTGTCTAAACCAAGATTCTTTTTTAGAATTAGCCTTGTTCAATCTAGTTTTCACTAGGTTTACTTCTTCTTTGGCTATTTTCAAATCAGCGATTAATTTCTCCTTTTCATCCAATTTTATCACTTAGCCGAATAGTGCTCCCAAACCGGCTGCAGCTTGCTCTTCATTTTTAGAATCGTCTTCTTTAGGTTTTTCTTCTTTTTTCTCCTCTGAAGATTCGCCTTTTGCCTCTTGAACTGGTGCTACGACCGGTGCTGCTGACGCACTTTTTATTGCTTCATCTATATCAACGTTTTCAAGGCTTGCAACCAGAGCTTTTATTCTTGCTTCATCAGCTTTCACTCCTGTGGCTGTTAGCACTTTCTTCATTGAATCATTGTCAACTTTTTTCCCTGCTTTATGCAGGAGCATTGCTGCGTATACATATTCCATTTTTCTTTCCTCCTCAAAAATTCATATTTAAACGTGATTATTATGTTTTTGTTGTTGTTTTTTCTTTTGGTTTTTCTTCTTCTGTTGTTGTTTCTTCTGTTTTTGTAGGTTCTGTTGTTGTT
>NZBB01000016.1 GCA_002686295.1 Candidatus Woesearchaeota archaeon | reverse complement strand
TTAAAAGATAAATTAAAAGAACTTTGAAAATGGTTGATTGTATCTTTTGCAAGATTATAAAAGGAGATATTCCGTCTACAAAAGTCTATGAAGATGATGAATTCTATTCTTTTTTAGATATAAGTCCTGTTAATAAAGGTCATGCATTGGTTATTCCAAAGCATCATTGCAGAAACCTGCTTGATTTTCCAAAAGCAGAGGAAACAGATTTAATGGAATTCATAAAAAAAGTTGCAAAGGCAGTTATGAAAGCAACAGATGCAGACGGATTTAATCTTGGAATGAATAATGAGGATGCAGCTGGTCAAGTTGTTTTTCACGCACACTTTCACATAATACCAAGGTTTAACGATGACAATCTCGGTTCGTGGCCAAGCAAGAAATGCAGTGAAGAAGAGCTTGAAAAAGTAAGGGATGAAATAGTTAAATATTTATAATGAGCGTTTTTCTAAAAATATTACTGCCGAGGTAGTTTAGACTGGTTAGAGCGCCACGCTCATAAACGCTTGAGCGATGAGACAATTCGTCGATGATTATCAAGTTGGTGCACCGTGGATGTCGGGAGTTCAAATCTCCCCCTCGGCACTTTTTTCTAAATAAATCAAAAAGTTTAAATAGTATTGAATTAAGAAAAAAGTATGAGCTTTTTGGATAACAAATTTCAAATCAATGATTTGTTTAGATTAATCCTGAAAGTATTTAATATTATTCAACCTTAGGGTTGTTAAGAATAAATGGTTCTTGGTGATTATTTGACAATAATACAAAATTCTAAAGAAAACCTTGAACTTTAACATGAATTGGAGGTATTAATTATGGAATTAACTGATTTGTTATTTGATGTTGATGCAAAACACACGGCAGTTATTTATTGTTCTGGTGCTTTGACAGGAGTTGTCGCAGGTTATTTTAATCTTAAAGATAGAGTTAAGAATGGAAGAGAAAAGCTTTTTTCAAAAGATGAAAAAATTGAATATGAAATTGTGAAAAACACGATTGTGTTCACTAATGCTGTTGGAGCTACAGATTTTTTATATGGAAACACAGTTTCAAACTCAGTCGAATTCATGACTTATTTTATTGCTTCAAAAGTTGGATTAGAAATTGGTTTAAAAGTTTATGAATATGCAAAATAATTTCAGAAAGAATTAAATAAAGATAATGAATTTTAATTTTTAATATTACTTTTTGAAAATGGATATTTGGGTTCACTTCACAGTTTCAGCTTTGATTACAGTAGTTTTATGGCCTTTCTTCGGTCCTATTTCAATGCTTGTTCTTATCGGAGGAGTATTAATAGATGTCGATCATTACTTTTGGAATATAATAAGAAATAAGAATTATAGTTTAAAGAAAACTTATCAGTTTTGTAAAAGAATAGAACGAATTAAAGATACAGAAAGATATAAAGAAGCAGTAATGATTTTTCACACTTTTGATGCTTTAATAATCATGATATTAATATCTTTGTTGTTTAAAGAATTTTATTTTATACTTCTTGGAGTAGTCGTCCACTTGTTTATGGACTTTATGCAAGTCTATGTTAGATGGGGTAGCCCTTATTTTTTAGCAATTTTTAAGAAGTCATCAACAATTTTTTTAATAAGATTTTTTCAGGCAAAAGTAATATCTTCAAAGCCATATTCATGATAGTGTTTGTATAAATCAGTAATCATATAGTATGATTCACATAATTCGTCAAAAGTTTCTTTTTTTAAATAAGGAGTATAACTCCCTATTTCTTCTTCAGCCAAAATCAATCCTGCAACCATAAGATAATAATCTTTTTTCATAATTCCATAGAAAGACATTGAAAAACATTCTGAAACTAGTTCTTTGACCATCTGTTCTTCTGAAACAATTAGTTTTTCAAGATCATTCATTTCAAGATCATTCATTATATTAACTATGTTCTCATTACCAGTATATAATTCTTTTTATAAAAATTTATAAACAATAAAAATTATTCTCAAAATATGCTTGACTTGAAAAACATAAGAAAAAATCCGAAAGAAGTAAGAAAAAACCTTGCTAGAAGAAAGGATAAAGTATTACTTGAACGATTTGATAATTTGCTGAAAAAAGACGAGCAACACAGAAAGATTCTTTGGAAAGTAGAACATTTAAGACATAAAAGAAATGAAAAAAGTCTTTTGATAAATAAGTTGAAAAAAGAAAAAAAGAATTTTAAGAAAGCAATATCTGAAGTCCAAAAAACAGTTAAAAATTTGGAGAAAGAAGAATTAAAACTCGAAAAATCAGATAAAGAAATGAATATTCTTCTTATGAGAATACCTAACTTAATAGATGAATGTGTTCCTTATGGCGAAGGTGATAAGGATAATGTTGAAATAAGAAAAGTCGGGCAAAAACCAAAGTTTAGTTTTAAGCCAAAAAACCATTTTGAATTACTTGAAAATCTTAATTTAATTGATTCTGAAAGAGCAAACAAAGTTTCAGGTCATGGTTTTTTTTATTTGAAAGGAGACTTGGCTTTACTAGATTTTTCATTACAAAAATTCGCCATTGATTTTTTGTCAGAGAAAGGTTATATAATTGTAGAACCCCCTTTAATGCTCAGAAAAAAACCTTACGAAGGAGTAACTGATTTAGATGATTTCGAGAATGTCATGTACAAAATTGAAGATGATGATTTATACCTTATTGCAACTTCAGAACACCCTATGGCTTCATATTATATGGATGAAATTTTGAATGCAAAAGAATTACCAATAAAATTTTGTGGAATAAGTTCTTGTTTTAGAAGAGAAGTTGGCAGTCATGGAAAATATACTAAAGGGTTGTTTAGAATGCACCAATTTAATAAAATAGAGCAATTCATATTTTGCAAACCAGAAGATTCATTGAAATTACATGAAGAGTTGCAAAATAATTGTGAACAATTGTATAAAAAACTTAGAATCCCATATAGAGTGGTCGATGTTTGCACAGGAGATCTTGGAATCATAGCTGCAAAAAAATATGATACTGAAATGTTGATGGCAGACGGAAAATATAGAGAGGTTGGTTCAAACTCAAACTGTACAGATTATCAGGCCAGAAGATTAAATATAAGATATAGAGAAGGAGAAGGAAAGCCAATTAAAGGATTTGTTCATACTTTAAACAATACTGCAATAGCAACTTCCAGAACGATAATTGCAATAATTGAGAATTATCAGAACAAGGATGGAAGCATAACAATTCCTAAAGTTTTACAGCCATATATGAACGGAAAGAAAAAGATATTAAAGCAGAAAGTTATATAAATAATCTTAATTATTCTTTTTTTCATTAAGCCAGCGTCGCATAACTCGGTATTGCGCCGGCCTTGAGAGCCGGTTCCTTTGGAATTCCCGGTTCAAATCCGGGCGCTGGCGTTCAATCTTTTTCTTTTTCTAAATGCTTGAACAAAAGTAAGGGTTTCGCTTACGCTCGTTAAGCAAAAGTAAACAAAAAATATTTATATTATCCTAGTTGATTCAATCTAATGCTTAAACCAGATTATAATAACTGTCTTGTTAACTTAATGAGTTCTATATCAAAATCTTTTGATGTTGATAATCCTTATAATCCTTTAGACATCAATATTAAAGGGAAAAATGTTGTTTTATTGGTGCTTGATGGTTTAGGTTATGAATATTTGTTGAAGCACGGAAAAAACTCTTTTTTAGGAAAGCATTTGTTTAAAAAAATGACTTCTGTTTTTCCTCCAACAACCGCCAGTGGTATAATGACTTTTTTGACTGGTGTTGCTCCAGAACAGCATGCAAGCATTGGTTGGTACACTTATCTGAAGGAGTTGGGTGTTGTTTCAACAATTCTACCTTTTCATCCACGTTATGGAGGAGAATCTTTTGAAAAAATTGGATTATCTCATGAAGATGTTATTGGTTATTCTTATTTATCTGATAGAATTAAAGCTTCTTTTTTTAATATAATGCCGAAAGAAATAGCTGGCTATGACTATAAAAAAGGTCGAAAAACAACTCTTACTTATACAACGATGAACAAGTTCTTTACTCAAATAAAAAAGGCTGTAAATGCCCATAATAGGCGCAAATACATTTATGCTTACTGGCCTAAATTTGATTCATTATGTCATGAGTTTGGAGTAAAAAGCAAATTAACAAAAGAACATTTTAAAGAGCTTGATAACAAAATAAGTTTGTTTCTTGAAACTCTAAAAGACACAAACACAACTTTTCTAATCACTGCAGATCATGGACTTATTGATTCAACAAAATCAAATGTTGTAGACTTAAAAAAACATCCTGAACTATTGGATTGTTTAGTTATGCCTTTATCAGGTGATTCGAGAACAAAATATTGTTTTGTAAGACCTTCAAAAGAAAGAGAATTCGAGAGATATGTTAAAAAGAATCTAAAGAATTATTGTCATATTTTTAAGAGTGAAGAATTGGTTAAAAAGAATTTTTTTGGTTTGTTCGAGCCAGATAAAAAGTTGTTTGAGAGAATTGGGGATTATACGTTAATCTTAAAAGAGAATTATGTTATGAATGACCCCATTCTTGGAAAAGAATCTCATTTTAACATTGGTAATCATGGTGGTTTAAGTAAAGAAGAATTGTATGTTCCTTTGATAATATTGAATATTTAACGATTTTTCCGAAATTATTTCGATTTTTCTTGCAACAGTTTTAAATTCTATAAAGTTAATTAACAATAATATGTATGAGGTGCTTGAATCAATAGGTTTATCTAGGAACGAATCAAAGTCTTATCTTGCTTTATTGGAGTTGGGATTATCAACGAGCTGGTGTGTTGCCAAACAAGCAAGCATTGACAGAGCAAATGCCTATTATAGTCTTGAAAGACTTAATAATAAAGGTCTTGTTAGTGAAGTTTTAAAGAAAGGAGTGAAACATTTCGAGGCTTTAGAGCCTAAAGCTCTTAAAAACATTTTGTTGCAGAAAGAAGTTGCTTTAAACAACATAATGCCCAGACTAATGCTGAAAAAAGATTTGGCTAAGAATAAAAGTGAAGTTCAGATTCATCATGGTCTAAAAGCCTTAACTTCTATACTGGAATATTTTTCAGAGTCTTCGAATAAGATACTTCAATTTGGAGTTTCAAAAGATTTTTTTCAAAAACTAAAATTTTTTCTACACAGATTTCATGATAAAAGAATAAGCAATAATGTTGAACTTCAACAAATCATAGATTTAGAAGCTAAAAACTTATTTCAAGAACAACCCTTGTCTAAAACAAGATTCTCAGATACAATGAGTAAAACAACAACAATTATTTGCGATGAGGATGTTGTTATGATTATCTGGGATTCTAAACCAATATCTATCCAGATAAAGAGTAAACAACTATCAGATTCTTATAAAGAATTATTCAAACTTATGTGGGATTATTATTAGTCTTTTTCAGCTATTGAGTGTAGTTTTTTTAGAATTGCTTGCTTTCCTTTCCAATCCAAAGCATTTTTCAAAACATCAAATATATTATCAACAGGCACTATATTTATCTTTTTAATTCTGTTTGCATCGACCACTATATCTTGAAGATTTGATCTTGGAACAAGAACATATTCTATGCCTGCATTAATTGCAGCCTCAATCTTTGAAGATACTCCTCCAATAGGCAACACTTCTCCTCTTACAGATAAAGAGCCAGTCAATGCATAATTTTGTTTTATAGGAACTTTTTTCAAAGCAGAAATGATTGTCGTTGCTACAGCTATAGATGCAGAATCTCCTTCAACACCTTCATATGTCTGCAGAAACTGCACGTATATATCGTATGTTTCTTTTATATCTTCTCCGAAAAATCTCTTTATTATTGCAGAAACATTTTTTATTGCTTCTTTGGCTATCTCGCCAAGTTTTCCAGTCGCAATTATTTCTGAATCTTTTCCGCCAGGAGTTATTTCTGATTCTATTGGAAGGATTATTCCAGAATAACTATCTGCACCTCCGAGAACTGCCAAACCATTAACTCTTCCAACCTTTTTTCCTTTAATTACTATAACTTCATATTCTTTTCTTCGTTCAATAATTTGATCTGCTATTTGATGCTCAAGGCTTTTAGCTATAGTCTTAGCTTTGATAATGTGTTTTTTCTCAACTAAAGACGCTTTTTCTTCTTTTGCTATATCACCTGCAGCTCTTATAAGACCTCCAAGATCTCTGAATCTCAAAGTTAAATGATTCTTTCTATTTGCTTTTCTTCTTGCTTCTTCTACCATGTATAAAACTGCATTTCTAGAAAAATGAGGTATTTTTCCATCTTTCAAAACTTCTTGAGCTGTGAATTGGGCTATTTTTCCTTTATTTTCAGGCGTATCTAAGATTGTTTCTTTCATAAATACTTCGTAGCCATATCCTCTTATTCTAGATCTTAGTGCAGGATGCATATTTCTTACTGTTTCAGTATTTCCTGCTGCAATTAATATGAATCTACATGGAACTTTTTCTGTTTTAACCATTGCTCCTGCTGAACGTTCAGATTGCCCTGTTATGGAATGTTTTCCTTCTTGAAGAGCTGTTAGTAGTTCTTGTTGTGTGTGAGGTTGAAGTGTTGCTATCTCATCTATGAATAAAACTCCTTGATTGGCTTTATGAATCATTCCACTTACAACTCTTTCATGGGCAGGAGTTCCCAATCCTCCACTTTGAAATGGATCGTGTAATACATCTCCTAATAATGCACCTGCATGTGCACCTGTTGCATCCATGAAAGGAACTTGTTTCTTCTTGAAATTATCAACTATGAGCTTTGGTACATTATTTTTTTTCAAATCCATTCTTTTATTAATATTCATAGCCATTACTATACCAAATATTATGATTATTCCAGATATTATTAAAGCAGCGTATATCACATCTGATATGTTGCCTGATTTCCACCACCAATATGGAAGCATACTAATTATTAGTGCAAATATTAGCATTATCATATTAGTATTTTTGAAATTACCAAACCCTTGCATTCGTGCTTTAGCAATCATATCTCTGCCTTTTCCTGCTTTAACAGTTCTTATTAAGGGTTTATTTTCATCATTAGGATTTGCAAAAGAAAGTATGTCGACAAGTTTTTCTTTAGGCATTAGTTCTGCAAGTGCTACTCCAAGCATACTTTTTCCTGTGCCTGGCTCTCCAATCAGCAATACATGTCTCCTCTGTGCAGAAGCTTTTTTAATAACATTGACTGCATCTTCCTGTCCGATTACTTGGTCAACTATTTTTTTAGAAACTTTTATTTCTTTTGTGCTCTTGAAATTAAACAACCTCTTTTTCATGTTTTCCTAGAATTACAATTGATATTTAAATATTGCTCTGAAAATTCTTCGGTTTTTCTTAACAAATATTTATTAACGAGTTTTTTTAATATAGATTCATGAAAGATTCAACAATTCTTAAGACTTCACTAATATGTGTTTTTCTCGGAATTGCTTGTTTATACATAATTCTTGAGACTTCAGAACTTGAATTCTCGGAAAAACTTGATGTTGATAATGGTCTTGAAGGTAATGATATTAGAATAAGAGGTGTTGTTGATAAGATTATTAGAAAGGATAATTTAACAATTATAAATGTGAGGAGTTTTGTAAAAGCAGTTGTTTTTGAGGATGTTGAGTTGAAAGAAAACTCTTTTATTGAAGTTATAGGAGAACTTAGAGAGTATGAAGGAAATAAAGAGCTGTTGATTAAAGAAATATTTATTCCCTGATTAAAGATATCAGTTCAAGCACTTTTTCAGGACAGGAACCATTACAGTCAAGTATTTCATACCATTTATCAGATGCTGCTTTGTTGTTAAGATTTGCTATTAATTCATCTGTTTTTATTAATGATCTTGAAAAATTAATCAATTCATCACTATTCCAAAGTCTATAAGTTTCTGTTAAAGAGCCTATTATTTTTTTATCCTGACCACCAATTTTATTGAAAAATTTTTTTATCTTGTCTTTCAGACCTGTTTCCTCACTTAATTTCTCGACTTTCTTTGTTATGTTTTCTATTTTTTCAGGTGTTTCTTTTATTGCGGCAGCTGTTATTTCAACATTGTCAAGATCAACAAATTTAACTGCTCCAAATATTAGAACAATAACTATTGCTAAGAACATAATTTTTTTAATGAGTTTTTTTATTATTCTCATAAAAATATTTTTAGTTTTGCTATTATTTAAACTTTTTCATGAAATCCCAGAAGTTGTAGTGTATTTTTGTTTTTTTATTGTTGAAACTAAAGAATATATCTTTTTGTTCTTTGTTTTCATAAAGTTGTTCATACATTACAACAATTCGGTCTTTTTCAGAAGCTTTCATTCCTGGCAAGGATAACAACCCATATTTTCTGTCTAAGTAGTTGAATAATTTCACACTTTTTTTTTTAGCTGGCGAAATATTTCTTTCAAGCTCAATTGTTCTTATTTTTGAGTCAATACTTGACATTCTATATTTCCTCCTGCGATTTTGGAATAGAAAGTCATATTTAAAATTTATCTAAGAAACACTATTTTATTGGAATAATTCTTCATCTTCGATAACATAATCAGTCATTATACTATATGCTTCGTATAACTCTTTTTCTATTGGTTTAACAATTTTTTTAGTTTCTTTTTTCCAATCAACAGAACTAAAATATTTAGTTATTGTTTTTTCCAAATCAGAATGTTCTTTTTTGAATTTTAGGAATTCTTGTCTATTTCTGTATAAGGTTCCAAAAAACGATTTTGTAAAGAATAAAGGGAAGTTATTGTATTTTGGTGTTATTCCTTCTTCGTTTGTGAATTCTTCAAAACTTAGTTTTTCTTTCATTATTTGTTGGAAATGGCTTGTTTTTTATAAATTCGAATGGTTTTTCGAAAAGTTTATAAATAAGTTATACCTATATAGCTTTTAGTATACTGAAATACTATGTGTGTATTTTGGGGTGATATTATGGCTTGTGAATTCAGACTTAAAGATTATTGTTTTCATCCAGAAAGAGCTAGTGGCGAACTAGTTGCGATAAACTGTGTTTACAGTTGGATAAACAGAATGGCTGATGAAAACAAATCTAGAAAGCTAATCCAAAGTAATGGATAATAATAATAATTGCAAAACCAATAGATCCACCAATACCTGCAATAACTAGACTCCAAACATTAATTGTTACAGTTGTATCGAAAAATTGATTAAAACCAATCAAAGCAAGTAAACCAACAACAGAATTCAAGACAAAAAAAACAATCCTTTTAAGGAACTTAAAAATGAGTAACATAACCAATGCAACAATAATCAAGACAGCAACTTCTACAATCATGTCAAGTATAAAGTTAATAAAGTATAAATATTTTACTTAATTAAAAAAACTTTTTTCTTTTGTTGCCTAATAAACCTGAAACGCCAATTATTATAAGAAACGTTGCTATAACTGTTTCAAGAATATTTGGTACTGCTAAAATTAGAATTCCTAAAAAAATACATAAAATAAAAAAATAATTAAGACCTCTTCCGAAATAATTCAATCTAAACATTCAATTACTTGCCTAAAATCCTATACATGCCTGTTCCACAAGATGGACATTTACCTTTCATGGCTTTTCGACCATTCTTCATAGTCACTTGTTTTGCACTAGACATTTCTTTTTTTGCTTTACACTTAACACAATATCCTTCTGTCATTTAATATCACCAATACATAAAAAACTCTGTTCATTTAAATAATTTCTCAATTTTAAGCACAAAATAATCATAAAAAGTTATTTTTGGCAATATTTTTGATTTAAGAAACTTTTAAATATTAATAGTTGTTTGAATTGCTTATGGCTAAGAAAAGCAAACAAGAGAAAGGTGTGAATGTTAAAAAGAAAGATGATTTCTCAGAATGGTATACACAGGTTATCAGAAAAGCCGAATTAATGGATTATTCTGTTGTTTCAGGTTGTATGGTTATAAGACCTTATGCATATGAAATGTGGGAGAAAATACAGTCTTTTATTGATAAAAAAATAAAAACTTTGGGCGTTAAGAATGCTTATTTTCCTTTATTTATTCCTGAAAGCTTGCTGAAAAAAGAGAAAGAGCATGTTGAGGGATTTAATCCTGAAGTTGCATGGGTGACAAAGACAGGAAACACAAAGCTTTCTGAGAGACTTGCTATAAGACCTACTTCTGAAACAATAATGTATGATTCTTATAAAAAATGGGTTAGGAGCTATAATGATTTACCAATTCTTATTAATCAATGGTGCAATGTTGTAAGGTGGGAATTTAAGCATCCTATGCCTTTTTTTAGAACTAGAGAGTTTCTTTGGCAGGAAGGACACACTGTTCATGCAACCAAGAAACAGGCTGAGAAAGAAGTTTTAAGCATTTTAGATATATATACTCAAGTATATGAGGACTTAATGGCTGTTCCTATGTTAAAAGGCAAAAAGTCTGAGAAAGAGAAGTTTGCAGGTGCAGACTATACTTTAAGTGTTGAAACTTTTTTTCCTGATGGAAAAGCAATTCAAGGAGCAACATCTCATTTCCTCGGGCAGAATTTCTCAAAAGCTTTTGGAATAAAATTTACTGATAAAGATGAAAAAGTAAGGTTTGCATGGCAGAATTCTTGGGGTTTAACAACTAGAAGCATAGGAGTATTTCTTGCGATTCATGGTGATGATAAAGGATTAATTATTCCTCCAAAAATAGCTCCTGTTCAAGTAGTTATAGTGCCAATTATATTTGAAAAAACAAAAAATGAAGTTTTAAAAGAAGCTAAAAAACTTAAATCAGAGTTAAAAAGTTTTTCTATTAAACTTGATGAGAGGGAGTTTTATACTCCTGGATGGAAATTTAATCATTGGGAAATGAAAGGTGTTCCTTTAAGGATTGAAATAGGTCCTAAGGATATTGAGAAAAAACAAGTGATTGTTGTCAGAAGAGATAATAGTAAAAAAATAGTTGTTAAGAATAAAGATTTGAAGAAAAAAATAAAGGAACTGCTTGATGACATCCAGAAAAGTTTGTTTAACAATGCCAAGAAGTTTCTTAACAATAATATTATGGAAGCGAATAACTTTAATGATTTCAAGAAAGGAATTAAAAATAAGAACATTGTTTATGCTCCTTGGTGTGGATTAAAGAATTGTGAAGAACTTATAAAAGATAAATCAGGTGGGGCAAAATCATTAAATATTCCTTTGAATCAGAAGAATTTAAAGTCCAATAATAAATGCATTCAATGCAATAAAGATGCATTGTTTCATGCTTATTTTGCTAAGAGTTACTAACATCCAATAATATTTAAAGAATTCTCACCTCTTTCCCGGAAAGCTACCTCTTTATTCCCAGGTTTCTGGAAGACATTGCTCTTCTAAACAATCAATTATTATCTCTTTTTTAGAGTTAAAATCGGCTTCTATCTTGATATCATATGCAAACATATATCTTTCGCCCTCATACTCTATTTCAAACTCTATTTTCTGTCTTACTTCCATTAAGTTTTCAAGTTTCGGTATAGGCGGTAAATTCTCCATTCATTACACCAAGCATATATTAGTATACGTATAAGTATATTAGTATATAAAGTTTTCGGTTATTTGCTTTTTTTAGAGATATAATTTAAAATTAAACATACAAAAACATACAATATTATCAGATTATCAGAAACAAAAAATAAACCTTGAAAAAATCCAAACAAAAACCTTTATAAAAGATTGACGTTTCTCATTTATAAATTTTATGAAAATTAGTGGGTGATTGGTTGGCTTTTGTTAAGAAATGTCCTGAATGTAGCGGTATAAACTTATTCTATTACAAAGAAAAAGGAGAAATAATTTGTAAAGATTGTGGTTTAGTTGTTGAAGATAAAATGGTTGAATTCGACCAAGAATGGCGAGAATTCGACGCAGAATCGGCGGCAAAAAAAAGACGAGCAGGAGCTCCAATGAGCTACACCCAATTTGATCGCGGTTTAGGAACTGAAGTTGGTAAAAAAGCCGATTTATACGCTTTAGGAGCAAAAGGAAAAAACAAATTCTTCAGATTAAGAAAATGGCAACAAAGAATAAGTACTGCCATTGAAAGAAATTTGAAACTGGCACTAGCAGAATTAAAAAGGGTTTCTTCATACCTAAAACTTCCAGGATCAGTTGAAGAAGAAGCTTCAAGAATATACACTATGGCTGTACAGAAAGGACTTGTAAGAGGAAGAAGCATGGAGTCAGTTGTTGCAGGAGCAATATATGCTGCATGCAGACGACATGACGTACCAAGAACACTTGATGAGTTATCAGAAGCGTCAAACATAGATAAGAAAGAAATAGGCAGAACATACAGATTTGTAACAAGAGAACTGGGAATAAAAATACTTCCAAGCAACCCATCAGATTACATTGCAAGATTCTCAACATCACTAAGACTAAACCCAGAAACACAGACAAGAAGCGTTGAAATAATAGAACAAGCTCAAAATGTAGAATTAACATCTGGAAGAGGACCTACAGGAATAGCAGCAGCAGCATTATACGTTGCAGCATTGATAAACGGAGAAAAAAGAACACAGAGAGAAGTAGCAGATGTAGCAGGAGTGACAGAAGTAACTATTAGAAACAGATATAAAGAATTACTTGAAAAACTCGATCTTGAAAAAGAAATAAAGAAAACAAAAAAGAGAATTTAAAGTTTTTTATAAACTTCTTCTTCATTATATTCTAAGAAATCTTTTTGGTGTTTTGGTTCAACAAAACCATTTCCCTTTGAATGTTTTATGCCACACCAATATTTTTCTGTATCCCCAGCTATTTTAGTTACATAATTAAGCAGACCATTAGTATAACCACAAAATGAACAGCCAACCTTCTCTAAAAAAGGCAAGTATTGTAATTTATACCTATCTATTTTAATATAATTAGATCTTTTAACATATGGTAAACCATACAAAAGAAAACATGTTCTGTGAAAAATCTCTGTGAACACATCCAATATAATTATAGGAATAATCATAGAATATATTATAGGAAAAGATATCCAATGTCTTAATACACTTTTTTTGATGGCTCGTTTTTTAAAATCCATTATTATTATTATTAAAAAAAGTTAATCATATATAAATTTAATGGTAAACTATAAATACTTCTTATGAATAAAAAAATTGATGAAAAATTGTGGTTTTCAAAAAATAGTTGTTGAAAAAAAATCTTTAGAGAATAAAAGAGAAAAAAGAACTAATTGCAAGATATATTTATTTAGGCATGCTCAAACCTATTTTAATAAGAAAAAAATATTTACTGGTTGGAAAGACTCAAAGCTAACACCTTTTGGAATCAAACAAGCAGAAATAATTGCTAAGAAGCTCTCAGATAAAAAAATAGATGTCGGCTTTGAAACAAGTCTTTCTCGTTCAAAAGATACACTTAAAAAGGTCATCAAAAATCATTCTGAATGTTTTATGATAATAGAAGATAATCGCATGATAGAGAGGAGCTATGGAGACTTACAAGGATTAACTCACAAAGCATTCATAGCAAAGAACGGAGAAGAACTGTATGATAAATACCATAGAGCGTATGATTTTCCCCCACCAAATGGCGAGAGTCTGAAAATGGTTGAAGAAAGAGTGTTATCATTCATCAAAGACTTACTTAAATTCATCAAAGTAAACAAGATTAATGTTGGGATATCGGCACACGGAAACTCAATGAGGCCGTTCAGAAGATATTTTGAGAAATTTTCAAAAGAAAAAATGACTCTGATAGAGAATCCATGGGATGACTATTTTGAATATGAAGTAAAATGCACTTAGTAAGAATAAAAGGCGACAAAGTAGCTGAAAAAATTTCTAAAGAATTTAACAGAACTAAGTTGAATGAAGATGGAAGAATAGTTGTGATGAATCAGGAAGAGATAGAAATAACAAAAGAAAATCCTGAAGTAAAAATATCTCAAGACTATAAAACGACTTATATAAGCTCTAAGCCACTAACAGATGTTTTCTTCAAAGCTATAGGGCATGATTCTAAGATAATAATATTCACTGCAAATCCACCGGATTTCTTAGAAAATATCAACAGACACTCCTGTTCTGAAAACATAATATTGATAGGAATAAGAAACTGGACAAAAGAGCAACAATTCATTGTAAAAAAACACAAAATAAAATACTATAATATGAAAGAGATAGCTATAGATGGAAAAAGAGATGTTTGTGATTCAATAATGAGTGTTGCGAGAAACGGAAAATCTCTGTTTTTATCTATTAATCTAAATGTTTTAGATCCTGCTTTTGCTCCTGATGTAATATCTCAAAAACCAGGCGGTTTAACAACCAGACAACTAATATATTTTATCCAAAGAATCAGACTATTAAAGAATTTCAAGACTGCAGATATCACAGGCATAAAAAAAGAAGCTGAAGAAAAAACAATAAAAACAGCTGAAAAACTAATAGTTGAGTTAGCTTAACAATTAAACTTAACGATTAAACATTAACTGTTTATCTTTATGCAAAAGTCTTTCTTTTTTGTTTTTCCATTTAATACGCTCAATAAACCCTTCAACAATAAGGCCCAATCCTGCAAGAGTCCAAAATAAATCACTAGGAATATTAGTTATGCCAATAACATTGAAAAAAGAAAGAAAAGTAATTGAAAAACCAACAATAATAAAAGTTTCATATCGTAATACTTTTTTATACATAAAAACAAACTAATATTTGGGTAATATAAACTTTGTGAAAATACAATGAAAAAGAACGAGCAGAATATGATATGAAAATGTGCATGGTTTATCCAAATTCAGAAAAAAATAAAAAAGTTCATGAAAAAATAAATTCTTTTAAATTAAACTCAACTATTAATATAACTAAAAATATTTATGCAAAGATTTTTACTTAATAAAGTTAACATGAAACTTTAAAAAAAAAAAAAAAAAAACTGAAATTTCTAAAAAACTTTATATAAATTAAACTAAAAATATATAAAATGAGGATTAAAAGTGAACACAAATTTATATTTATAGTTTTAATATTAATTCAAATATTAATTACAACCACTATAACAATAAATGCTAAACTACCTGTAAGCAACTATATTGAAGAATCATTACATTATACAGAAGTCTTAAAAGGACATTTTATGTTGACAGAGAACTTCTTAAATATGATTGAGTTTTGGGAAAAAACAAAATATGCTCCAATATATTATCTTTTGTCAACGATATTTATCATCAGTTTTGGTAAAAGTATTTTTGGAATTTTATTTGTTAACAATATTTTCTTTGCACTTACAATAATTTCAACATATTTATTAGCTGAAAAATTATTTGATAAAAAAACAGCCATATACTCATCAATAATACTTTTCTTTATACCTGGATATTTTATTTTAACAAGAGAATTGGCTTTAGAAAATGGTTTGTCCAGTATGATTCCATTAACATTATATTTATTTCTTAAATCTGAAAACTTTAAGAATAAAAAATTCTCTATTTTAACAGGCATTAGTTTTGGTATTGGAATGTTAATTAAATTCTCATTTTTATTTTATATTATGCCAATACTGATAATTTATTTTATGTTAAATAAAAAAGATAAACGTGTTTGGAGTAACAAGAATAATATTATTTTATTTTTTTTAATCGCAATATCTTTTATGTTACTTTGGTATAGTCCGAATTTAGATCAAATTGGAGGACATATAACAATTAATTATGAAGAACTTGGAGAACAAGGATCATTACCAAATATTCTTAGTAAAGAATCATTAATATTTTATCCAAAAGCAATATCATTTAATTTTTTAGGATTTATATTAACACTATTGTTAATAATGTCTATGATGATTTTGTTAAAAAAGTATAAAAAAAAAAGTTATATAATTTTAGCAATAATAACCCCAATAATTTTATTATTAATTATACCAAACAAACAAATAAGATATTTACTTCCTTTAGTTTCTTTTTTTACAATTATAATTGGGTTGGGAATAAAAGAAAGTTCCAATAAAAAAGCTAATAAATTTTTAGTAATAGGAATATTTTTTGTCCTAATAATGCAATCAATTTTTCTCTATGAAAGTTTTAATCAAAAAAACGAAAAATTATATTTTGAAAATATGTTTTTAGAATTAGATAATTTAACAAATACATACGTTGTTATTTCTGAAACTTTTTTTGATGCATATTTAATTGATTTATATTCTCTTATGTATGAAAAAGATAAAAGATTTATTGAACCATGTTTTCTTTTTGAAGAAATAAGTCCTAACACTGAAGAAAAATTTTCTATTGAGAATATTGAAGTAATTCTAATTTCAAAACAAAACAAAATACCAGAAAAAACAGAATTATTTGAGCATATAGGTCTTGTTTGTAGTAGATATCCTTATAAAAATAATTTTGATAAAATATACAATATTTTAAATAATAACTTTAAATATAACAAGACAATAATATTAAATGCAAAGACCGAATCTTATTTATATAAATACACTTAATTAAAATGAAAAAAAACGTAGATATATTATTTGTAATTTGTCCTTTTTGGGATGTTAAATTTCCTCCAATAGGAATTGCTTATATTTCGGAATTTCTTAAATCTAAAAAATTAAAAACAAAAGTTATAGATTTTAACATAAAAATTTATAATAATTCAACAAAAAAAGATTATTGGACTATAAAAACTAATTTTATATGGAAATTACCTGGCTTTCTAAAAAAAGAATTGAATAAATGTGTAGAAGAAGTCTTAGCATCAAAAAGTAAAATTATTGCTTTTTCTATAATGGCCCCTAATCAATTATTTAGTTTGAAATTAATAGAAAAAATTAAACAAAAAGCACCAGATAAAATAATAATTACTGGAGGAGTTCAAACCCCACAGGGAAATTCAAATTATATTGATTACCATATAAAAGGCGAGGCCGAAGAAACAACCTATGAATTATTATCTGCATTAAAAAATAAAAGAAAAGTTAATACAATACCTGGAATAATAATTTACAAAAATAAACAATCAATTCAAACAATTGATAGAAAAATAAAAAACAAGTAATAAAATGTCATTTTTTCCAAAATGCCCAAAATGTGAAGATGGAGATTTAGTACCTTTCTCTTTTAAAAACGATGTATTTGAATTCTGGAAATGTACTTCCTGCAATTATAAAATTGAAAAAAGATAATGAATTTTATAATTAAAATAAAGAAACAACAAAGACCAGAATATTTTTTAATTTTAAAAAATTAATTATTTGTCTGAATGTTTATAAATATATTTTACTTTCTATTTTTATGAATTCATTGGATAGAATTATAAGCGACTCTAACTTTCACAGTTTTAAGAATAATCTTAAAGATAAAATTGAAGAATTATTTTTTGATGTTCATGAATTACCTTATTTAAAAGATCAAGTCAGATACATATATTTCAAAGCTTCAAAAGAAAATAAAAACTTAAAAGTAAAAGAAAGAACATTTATGAAATATATTTCAGGTGAAAAAACAAACACTCATAAGGTAATAGATTCTTTCATAGATTCTCTTTTTGAAAAAAAAGCAAAAAATAAAATGAGGATTCCTAATGAAGTAATTGGAAAACTTGTTGGATTAGAAAGCATTAGAAATATAATTAGTTCAACTGATTCAATAATAAAAGAGAATTATAATCTTGTTTTCAAAACTAATGCATTAAGACAAGAATTCTATTCTAAGATGATTAGTGATAATAATGAAAAAATTGAAACACACTCTTTTAGAGAAGCATTAAGACCTTTAACAAAGAAAAAATATTTTTCTGGCTGGGCTCTTAAAAGATTGAGAATTTTGAGATCTCAAATAAAAGAGAAGAGAATCAGACTTAATAATCATTATTTCGAAAAAACAAATAATTCTTCAAGAGTAAACATAAAAGAGTACAAATCATTAATTAAAACTTTAAGTGATCGTATTAAATTAAAATATGGGAAGAATTTTAAAAATATGGAAAGTAGAAATCAGTTTTTGGTAAAACATACTAATACAAGCATTAGTCAGGTATGGGATAGATTACATGCAAGTGATGCGCGAACAGTCAACAGGAATCTTTATGAAAAAACAGAAGAATTAATCAATAATTTATCAATAGAAGATTTAACAAGCAAATATTTCTACAATTTAGTTAGCAAAAAAGATCTTTCAAAAAAACTTTCTTTTGTACAGACACAGATTGGTTTCAAAAGTTTAGATGTTTTGTGTGAGTATATTTCTAAAGAATTAAGTAAACAAAATATTACTATAGCTCCAAGAACATTGTCTGCTATTAGTAAATTAACTGATAAAAACAAGGATTATTTCTTTCAAGAATTAATGAATATTGAGAATAATTTTTATAAAAAAAATATGGATTCCATTGAAAATTTACTAGTTATCTCTGAGAAAGTTAGCAATTACATTTCTAAGAGCGTGATTGATTCTATTGCTAAATTAAGATATGGTATTATAAATGAAAATGAAGCAAAGAAGATAACTAAAGAATTATATGAATTAAACAATGAATTAAATAAAATCAAAATTCCTTATAAAGAGTTTCATTATAAACTTTATAAACCTGAAAGATATCGTTCAATTGAAAGAAAACCATTCAATAATTTGTTGAAACTATTGAATCAAGAAGTTCTAAAAGCAAAAATATCTGATTCAAAAGAAATATCTAATTTGTATGCTCCACTATTAATAGATTCAACCGGTTTAATTTTAAATTATGCTTATAATGATTTGAAGGGAACAAACATTGCAAAACAAGTTGCAAAAGTAGAAGGAATAGGATATAAAGCTGACAAAATCTTAGAATATAACCAAAAAGGATCATATGAGGAAGGTATGTTCATAAGACATCCGTCTTTTAATGAATTTGGTTTTGTAATTGAGACTTCAAATAAGTCGATTAAAATAAAATTCCTGAATGGATTAGAAAGAAAATTCGTACAAAATAAAAAGCTTTAAACAATATTTTCAATAATAGATTTTATAGTAAATTTTATAAACAAAGTTGTGTTTTAGCGAGTCATCAAAACCCCCCGTAGCTCAGCGGCTAGAGCGTTCGGCTGTAGATTCTGAACGACTATCTCATTTGAGAATGGATGAAATTCAGACAGTCGAGACCGAAAGGTCCCCGGAAACCTTTTAGAAAAAAGCTTTATTAAAAAAGCAAGGCCAAAGCCTTGGGTTGGGGAATTCAAATCTGGGCGGGGGGACTCTTCTTTAAAACAAATCCCCACATTTAATTGTGGTGGT